>NZ_QFGB01000008.1:0-101765 GCF_004369245.1 Pelotomaculum sp. FP
CAGTCATCAGGGCGACCTCCTGGAAATTATTTATACTTGAATATTCCCTGATTCTGTCGACTTGAGGGTTTTCCCTTCTTTATTATTATCTATGAGTTACCTAATTCTGGTTAACCGAACACCTATGGATATTGCATTTCCTCATTTTTTGAATAAATCGGAATGTGTCCCTGTGCGGGTTGCCGTAAGTATGAGTAAACTTTCATTTATTTCATAAATCAGCAGCCAGTCCGGCAGAATATGGCATTCCCGGAAACCAATATAGTTTCCTGTTAGTGCATGGTCGAGATGTTTTTTGTCAAGTGGCTTTTCTTCCAAAAGCATTTGCAAGATTTCTTCCAGCAAATCCATCTTGTATCCACGCTTTTTCGCTAATTTATAGTCCTTGCGAAATTGTGCGGTTGTTTTTAATGTCAACATTCGCTGTCAAGATCTTCGAACAGTTCACGCGCTGAAGCATAGCTTTTCGCCGAGACTTTTCCGCTGGCAATGTCCCTTGCTTCCTGCATGGCTGTCTCTGTTACAGCATTAAAACGGGGCTGCTTCATTTCAAAAGGTAAGCCGCCCACCATTAAGGACTGACGCAGAAAAATATTTATTGCATCGGTAATGGTAATACCAAAGCTGGCAAAAAGCTGTTCTGCCCACGCCTTTGTTTCCGGGTCAATACGAATGTTGATGTTTGCTGTTTTTGCCATTAGCTCACCTCCTTGCATTTATTATTATATCCCATTGTACGCACATTATCAATACAATGTGAAACTTTTTTAATAAAATATGTGCAATTGTGGTCAGTTGGGGGCTGCCTTGACATTGGACAGTGGTATATAATACCCGCCTAACTTCCGGCTGTCCAATGTCAAGGGGACCCCCTTTATTCCTGTGCGGTCGAGCGGTCGAATCTGACCGGTATAGAAAGGGACGGTTCTTATGTGCTTCTTTAGTCCGACTTTTAAATACAAAATAACCGTATGCAATAACACTATTCTTTTAATATCATACCTTTCTTGCCTCTCCCCTATCACTGCTAGAAAAATAATAAATAGCTGGAACTTCTATCGCAGAAATTAAAGCACAAGAGAACCGTCCCTTTGCTAAGAGATTATCCCTGACGCTGGTACCTTACCTACCGCTAGAAGGCCGCCGACATTGGAGCGTGGCCGGAGGACATGATCACAAAGCACAGTCCGTTATTAAAAAGATGTAAACAGAGAAATTTTTGCAGGAATATTTGGCGTAAAAGGTAAAGTATACAAAAGGAGGGCTGGAAAATGGTGAGAATCATTTGGATAATGCTAAAAGAAATTGAGAAGTGGGAAGTTGAATGGCTAAAACAGGAATCTATTGGTGCTTTATTCATAGCTAGGCTAGGATCGCTAGCTTGTGTTACATTAGTGGCTTATTTTTTGACAACATTACTAGTGGCGTTAGCTATCTCAATAGGTAGTCATTCTAATTCTTTCATAGTCAGCCTTAATTACAACTATATGTGGGCACCGCCCTTATTGATTCTTTGTCCTTTAATAATCCCACTATTAACAAATTGGTTTAACAAAGGTTTTCGATATTCTACGATCATTGCTAATTTTTTTGATATGGTTATTCTGGTTAAATTTGATGTAACAAGTTTGAGTTTTATGTTCGAGCTTATGGGGGTTCATATCTTACATCGTGGGGAATATTTATTTAACTCTGTACGCTGCTGGAGCTTTTATTGATAAAGAAACTTTAGTGAAGTTTGTTGAAGAGAATAAAATCTCTTTATTATCGATTATTGGACTAGTTCATATAGTAATTTACTTAACAATAAGAGTATTAATTCTACCGGAAGAAGAGGTGATGCAACAGTTAGTTAAATATAGAAGAGAATTTTGGATTTGGATGGGCACATTAGTATTCACACTGAGCTACATAACTATTAAGCTATTTTCTCCTTTCAATCCTATTGAATTTATTTATCTAACATTTGTTCTATTGATAGCTCTCGTTAGAATCATTGATGTTTATAAGAAGTTAAGCTGTGTAGTTGAGAAGATTAAAGTATCGGAAAACCCCGGTCTATAACAACCGAAGGCTCCACTTTAACCGATAACTTCTAGCAATTCTTTTTATGGAAGGATACAAGCCCTACCCTTCCACAAAGGTCCGGTCTTTTAATGAAACATCGTTTCTGCCTCAGCCATCAACGATTTAACTTCCTCAACAGCCCGTAAGGCTTCATCTATCTTTATAAGAGATTTTGCTACGAGGATAAAAATCGAACCTCCCGACCAATATTTGAATAAGGAGCAAGAAAATGAAAATAAAGCACCCGGAAATTGGTGTATGCGGACTTTCCTGCAGACTCTGCCCAAGATATCATACCGATACCAAGAGCAAGTGCCATGGGTGCAAAAGTCAAGCCAGAATAGCTGTAGGCTGTCCTTTTATTACCTGTGCAGTTAAGAAAAAAGTAGGGTCTTAATAACGTTACTCAACGTGAGCAATGATACCGTCATGGATTCCTGGGCTTCCCAAGTGCCAGGATGGTCAACTTAGAACCATTATCCCTGACTTTGTAAACATAGCCACGTTCCAATAGGTAACGCATGGCATTCTGCACTGTGGTATGACTGCTGATTGCACACCAATCTGCTGCAAATCTCCAGGAAAAAGGCGCCCCAACCTGCTCCGGGTTATAAAACGTTCTCAAAGCTAAGAGCAGAATAAACCCCTTGTAGAGCTTCTTAACCGATTCCGGGGCATCTTCCGGTAATTTGTGGGCAAACATGGACGGTGTTTTTACCGGCGGCAGCATTAATTATTTTCTGTACTTTGTCGGAAGCGGGAGCCTGATGACTCACAATATAATTTCCCGGCATTTTGACCTCATCTGCATAAGATAAACGAATACCTTTTTCGGTAAGAATATCCTCCAGCATACCTAATGGGTTCGCTCTGGTTCCTCCGGAATTTGTTATTGCAAAGCAATAGGTTTCTGGAAATATAGCAAGTTTTTCAATAAATCGTTTTACTAATCTGGGCAACCCATTATAGAAAACAGGAAATACGAAACCAATAGATTCACCAGGCCCACCTACAGGTTCACTCGGCATCTGTGCAGCCATTGACTTGATTGTGCAATATCCCAATTCTTTTGCAATTTTAGTAGTAATTTCCAGCGAATTGCCTGTTGCAGAAAAATAAAAAATTGTAAAACCCATATATACCCCTCTCATTAATTTTTTATTTATAGAAGAGCTTTCTGAGTTCATTAAAGTAACCATCAAGTTTTGCAATAATCTTGTCATAATCCAATTCATTGATTTCTAAGTTTCGAATATCCTCCAGCATCTGATTCGTAAAACCAATATTCACCCAAAAAATAAGCTGTTTGCACCTTTCAATGTCAAGATCTTCTCTGAATTTAGATTCATCAATTGAACCAAACATTGTCTCGTAGCATAATGATTGTTTCCCTTTATGTCTTTCTTCCAGTTCCTTATTGATTTCATCAGACTTGGTGGCGGTAATCTTATTGAATTCAAAAATCCAGGGATGCTGTTGCAGCAACTCAAGCTGGAGAAGATATGACTGCCGCAGCCTTTCAAAAATATCTTTTTCATTAAAATTCATTAAATCAAAATATTCTTTATTAATCATGTCCGAGCAGTAATCATAAAGGAATAGAAAAAGGTCTTTTTTGCTATTTACATAATGGAACATTAACCCCTTTGAAATCCCAGACTCTTTTGCAATTACATTTGTTGACGCTTCATCAAATCCCTTCGTGGCAAATTCCTTTAACGCTGCGTTTAAAATAGCATTTCGTCTTTTGGATTCCAGATTTAATATTTTTGAAAGCATGATATCACCTTCATATTAATATACTCAATTTTTATCTATCAGGTTAATTATATTATAGACTTATTTATCTAAAAGGTCAAAGGCATCGGAATTTTTCATCCCGATGCCTTTGGATTTTCCTCTCCCCAATACCAGAACTATACTCTCAACGTGTTTTGTTTGCCGGAACATGTCCACGGACTTGATTCCCTTAAACATAAAGCCAGTATCAATGAAATGATTCAAATGATACTGGTTTTATTCAAATGCATCTATGGAAAACGGGCTTCCTGAAATTGCTTTCAAAAAGCCCGTAAACCCTTCTAATAACGTTCATAGGGACATTTTGTGAACAATGCCTATGAACAAAGCCTATGTATGAGGCGGACGGCGAAAGTCGTCCGCCTTATGCGTTTTATGCAATGTTTTCCTCTGTGTTTTCTATGACCGGCTCCACGCTGTCCATCACGCCCACATCGCGATAGACAATACGGATGCTCTGCTCTGCGGTGCGGGAGTATTTTTCACCGCGTTCCCCAACCTCGATGCGGCTAATGAACAGCCTTAAAATTTCCGGCGTCAGCTCGCGGATTTCCGTATACCGCTTGGCCTTTTCAATGAAGGCTTCCACATTGGAGCACTAAAGTCTTTCCACAGTCGGCGCAGTACACCAGTCCCGAGAACATATTCGGCTCGTCCATTTGCTTCGGCATCCGCTTTTTGTGCTTGCGGACGTCCTGCACAATGTCCCACAGCTCCTGCGAAATGAGCGGCTCATGAGTATTCTCCACCAGAATCTGCTCCAACTCCGGGTGCCGGATGAGCTTTTTGTTCTTGAATGGTCTTTTCGACATTCTTGAAACCGCTTTTCGGAATAATTCAAAAAATACTCAGAATATGGTTGACAACTGTAACCTATTGGAATACAATAGGGTTACAATAGTAACCTATATTGAGGTGAGTATGATGGCGGAAAAGAATGAAATAAACTTATCGAGCAGTGAATGGGTGATCATGGAGTGCCTTTGGGATAAGGCTCCCCTGACGGTAACACAAATTGCAAAGGCCATGGAACGCGAAACCGGCTGGGCTAAGAGTACAACCAAAACTCTTATCAGCCGCATGGAGACAAAGGGATATCTGCACTATGAAGAAGGCGGCAAGGCTCGGCGGTATTACCCTACCGTTGAGCGCTCGGAAGTAATCCTGGCGGAAACCGAGAGCTTTCTCAGTCGGCTTTATAACGGCAGTTTGGGTATGATGGTGAACACGCTCGCTCACCAAAATAATCTTTCTCAGAGAGAAATCAAAGAGCTACGGGCAATTCTTGATAAGATGGAAGGGGTGTAATAAAATGCTTGAAACCATTATTACTTCTTCCGTATTAATAGCGATTCTTATCCTGTTGCGCTATTTCTTCAAAGGGAAAATCAATTTACGGCTGCAATATGCCCTATGGTTGTTGGTTGCTGTCAGGCTGCTTATACCTTTTTCCGTATTTAATAGCCCGTTTAGTGTATTGAATATCGCCCCAATAAGCAGCCAGACGGAACGAATTGAAAGCCCTGCCGTGTTGACGCTGCCCGAATCCGCCAGCCTGACTGACGGTAACATGAATGAGGGAATAACGGGTACTGCGAATGATTCAGTACCACCCCGTTATTTCGTGCAAAATGATTCGACTAGCGCTAATATTATCTCGCACCAAAAAGCTTCGTTGAAAGATATCTTACATAATGTATGGCTCATTGGAGCTATTGCCGTGGGGCTTTGGTTTATACTGCAAAACATATGGTTCTATACGAGGTTGAGAAAAACACGGGAAACTGCGGAAATACCGAACAGTCGGCTTCCGGTATACCTGTCCCGCTATGTTAAATCACCTTGTCTGTTCGGTTTCCGTCCGGCAATATATATTCATCCCGATAGTCTGACTGACGACGAAGTTCTGAAATACATTTTGGCGCATGAAGAAACGCACTACCGGCATGGCGACCATCTTTGGTCTTACCTGCGCTGCGTTTGCCTTGCGCTTCATTGGTTCAATCCTCTCATATGGTGGGCGGCCGTGCTCTCCCGAAGGGACTGTGAAATCGCCTGCGACGAAGGTACTTTAAAGCGTATCGGTGATGAGCATCGCAAGGCCTACGGCAATACGCTGATCAATATGATTGAACACCGGGCAAAACCATCCGATCTGCTCTGCAGCGCCACTACGATGACATCGGGTAAATCGGGAATCAAAGAACGGATAACGATGATTGCAAAAAAACCGAAAATGCTGTTGCCGACGCTACTTGTCATGATTCTCATTTTGGCCGCTGCCGTGGGATGCACATTTACGGGAGCCAACGGGAACTCCGCGAAAGATGTGGCCCTGTATGAACGTGCCGGAATGACCATCGCCATACCGAATGAGTATGAAGACCAATTGCTCATTGATCCGGTTGAATACAATGATGAAACCACACTTATACGCGTATATCAGAAATCGACTTATGAAAAATATGAAGGGATGGGATTCCTTTTCAGCATTGTCCGTTACACCGAAGCTCAGCATGAGCAGTTTTTGAGCTCTGATGGCAGCGGACAGATCTTCTTCGCGAAGGATGAAACGTCATATTATGGGTTTTTCTTTGCGACCGATGTGCAGGCTCCGGACGACTATGAGGCGTTTTCCAAGCTTTTCTCAGCCGTCGGCGATTACGTCAAGAGCGATATGATAACTCGAAACGGACTGACCCCTTACAGCGACGACGAATTCTTCAACAGAAACTATACCTACGACAGCGGGCATATTTTCCTCAGTTACTACCCTTACTACGCATATAACGGCAGTAAGGAAGAAGTATGGACGCTAATCCTCTCCCAGCCTGTGAAACAGGGGGATACCGGCATATGGTGCGTGGAGCGCTGGAAGGATCAAAACGGCAATATCTATACATATTTCCCTGATGAGAACGGAACGCCTTCCACAAAATACTATGCCGAACGGCAGGCTGAATGCGATTCAGGCAGCGATATGTCCTGGCTTGATCCGAAGCAGGTGGCGCTTGCGTTTGTTAAGAGAGTATTTGACCATGCCCCGGCGACTTTGGACAGTCTTTTGATATCCGACAATCCTGCTTCGCCAGCCGATTTATTTGCCGCGTCCACAGGAAATATACGCGACTATATGCCTGATCTGCTGGCAGGCAACGACGTCAGCGGCTACGACCTGTTGCCTTGTCTGGAGAGCTTTACGCATAGCACATGGTTAGAGCTGGATGAAGCTTACGGGCGAGATTGGTGGAATCCGCTGTGGGTTGCTCTGCGCGACGCAGCGATCAGCGATAGGCCGGCCGACAGCGACGATCAATCTCTGCGTGACTATTATATAGGCAAAGCTTATCTTGTATCCGACGGCGCCTATGCCGAGGGCTTAGCCGATATCGTGCTGCTGCAGTGGGACAATAACAGCGTCTTGTATAGCGCCTGTCTGAACGGACGTTTTTCCGCGGAGGAGGCGACCTCTCTGCGACGCTCTCTGACTTATTCAATCAGCTACGACGAGAGCACGTTCGGCCTGTTTATACCCGGCAGCGAGCGCAGCATATATCTTAACGCATATCCGGTCGATTTCCCGTTCGGCTGCGACCTTACTGAGAAAAGCCGGGAGACTCACCGGGCCGAGAGCTTCGGACAGGTCACGGTAGTGAAGAGCGACGGCCTGCAGGTAACGTACCTGAACCCCGCCGAGGGCGTGTATACTGTGATCACCCTTCGCGCAGACAAGGAATACTATACCGCGGCAGGCGTCACGATTGGCGATAATGAAGAATTCCTTTTGGCACACTGGCCCGATAAACTCAAAAAGCTGGACGGGATCAGCTACGACGACGAGGCTTGGTTTGGCAGCGGATATGATCATGCCTATGCCTATACGCCGCAAGAAAGCACCATAAGTGTGGTATACCTCATAAAGGACGGCATGGTTTCCGGTATAGAAATCATAAACGGCTTGGACGGAGCTATGTATTAACATAAATTGTTATTTGCATTAGAATTTGTGAATATTCGTGACGTTCACTGAGGTGACAATACCTTTAGAAACAATAACTTAAAGAAATCAGACATCTACCCACATAATTGTGAATGGATGTCTGATTTTCTTGTTGCCCCGTACCGGTTACCCCCTCGGTTCAGTAGTTGACCTGTGGGTGATAACTCTTCTATTTACTGGTCAAAATGGACTTGCATCTATTTCAACCTAAAATTCTGGTGCGCCCGGAGAGACTCGAACTCCCGACACGCGGTTTAGGAAACCGCTGCTCTATCCACCTGAGCTACGGGCGCATGCGTAGCAATAAGTATTCTACAACCCCCAAGTTCGTTTGTCAAGGTTTAAAAGGTTTACAATTCTAAACAAACTTCTCCTCTCCCCATACCTAACAGCTTCTGTACACCTTCAAAAAAGGATCTTTTCTTTGTGAGTAGGCTATATCTGTCAAACATTAGCATATGCATCGATATCCTACCTGTTTGTGTCGAAGCAAGTTGAAATTTATGGAAAATTTATAAATTACAATTAAAGGAATTGCATTGATTTTATTGAAATATTTTGTATAAGCAATTGATATTTTAAGACATAAAAGATCTGGGGTTAATAATGTTTAATTTTGTATTGTTTCTTATGCAAGGCATTCCCGAGAGCATAGGATTAGCCGCGCTGAGCCTGGCGTTGACCGGTATCCCGTTGCGCTGGGGGCGTGTCCTGGCAATAGGAATTGTTATGACTCTAATAATCTATCTGATCAGATTACTTCCCGTTACTTTTGGTTTGCACACAGTCGCTGCAATACTGCTGTATATATCGTTCATCATCAAGATTACCAACGTACCGGCAACAAGGGTTTTTATCGCTGTCTTTACCAGCTTCGCTATCCTGATTGCACTTGAAGTGGCAATCTTTGAAGCATTTCTGTTCTTTAGCAACATGGAGCCGGAGGAGGTCATTTCAAATAAACTACTATGGTTAGGACTGGGGATGCCTCAAGCTTTCATATTGATATTTCTTGCCATTGTTGCTGCAAGATTAAAACGGCCTGCAGGCGCCGTATTCAAGCAGTGAACAGCCTTATACCGGTTTGGCCGGAAATAAAGACAGCGACCAAAAAGCGTCCCAGCCTTCAGTCTAATCTAATCATTTGCCGTTGGAAATTAATTCATAAATATTCAACAAAGCCATCCGCTGGGATATGGGAAATCAATTAAAACATCGTATCTTGTAGAAATGATCGAAATTACAAAATAAAGATATGAGGGCAAAAATGATAGAATTCGGACTATTTCTTCTGCAGGGCATCCCTGAAATGGTAGGGTTAATAGGGCTAAGCCTTGCACTGGCCGGTGTTACACAGCGCTGGGGCCGCATCCTGTTAGCGGGAACACTGCTGGCAATATTAATTTTCTTAATCAGATTACTTCCCATCCCCTTCGGTTTACATTCAGTGGCAGGACTGTTGCTGCTGACGGTGTTAATCATCAAAACCACCAGCGTCCCCCCTTCACGGGTTTTTGTAGCGGTTTTTGCCAGCTTCGCCATCATAATTCTGCTTGAACTAGCAGTCCACGAAATGTTCTTCTTCATAACGAAGCTAAATCCGTATGAGGTTATCGCCAACTACCCTCTTTGGATAAAACTGGGGATGCCTCAGGCTATCCTGTTGGTTGTATTCGCTTTACTTGTTGCAAGGTTTAAACAGCCTCAAAAGGGGGCCTGGAAGGTTTGAGCCGCCTTGTTTTCAGCCGAAGCTGGGCCAGGTATCTGGCCGCCAATTCCAACCTGTCCCAGGATAAGGAACTTATCATTACTTACGCTATTGAGGTGCTGGTGATTAACCTGATTAATGTGCTCCTCACCCTGCTCCTGGGCCTGTTGCTGGGCGTCCTGCCCGTCACCGCCGCATGTCTGGCCTCGGTGTTCCTGTTCAGGCATACAGCCGGAGGAGCCCATTCAAAATCACCCTGGCGCTGCGCAATGATAACGGTTATAATATTCCCCACCCTAGCGTTTATAGCCACTTTTTTATCACAGTTTAACCGTATTTCTGGCGATGTTATATCAGCCCTGGCTGTTTTAACCGGATTTACGGCAGTCCTAGTTCTGGCCCCGGTGGACAACCCGGCAGCGCCAATTATCTCACCGGTCAGAAAAAAACGGTTAAAGATCCTGTCCCTTATGGCGGTCATTCTTATCGCTACAGCCATAATAATCCTCGGGCAGGTCGGCTGGGAACAGGCTCTCGCGTTTCGTAACGGCCTCTCTTTAAGCCTCCTGTGGATAAGCTTCGTCCTCAGTAAAACTGGACACCGTGCCATTAATTTTATAGATGGAATTAACTTAACACAAAGGAGGTGAAAAAGTTGAAAAAGTATAAGACCCTTTTCTTTCTAGCCGCTGTTTCGCTATTAACCTTTCTGGCAAGTATAGCTTCAGCATCTGCTTGCATAGGATCCCATTACCAGCCTGAAGTACCAAAATCACTAAGAAAATAGTGTTCCGGGAGGTGAAATTCTCACCTCCCTTCCTCATCAAATGCTGCTCTGTGGGAGGGACCTGTCTTGAAAGCTGATAACGAAATACTGGACAGACAAAAAGAACTATATGAGCATACGACAGTTACCCACATGTTGTGTATCATCATATTGGCTTCAGCACTGACATTATGCAAAAAATTTTATATACCCGGTGATATTTACCCTATAATCAACATACGTTCTTTTGCGCTTGTCTCCTTTTTAGGGCTTGGGATTATTTTTTTATTAAGGTCGAAAGACACCATACCATTTGAGACCAATAAGTCCTTATCACCTATAGAATTAGGCTACGTAAGTTTCCCGTTGCTAATCTCATCCATAACCCTTATTATGGCCGGCGACAGCCTTGACTCGATAGAAATCATTCTCCTCTTACCGGTACTGATCACGGCCTCGATTATGGGCAAAAGGGCCGGGCTGGTTATGGCTACGGTTTGCGCCTTGTTGCTTTTTGTGTATGAGCTCAGCATGAAAAAACCTTTACAGGTGATCTTCGAGTCCAACCTCATAGTAATCAGTATGATGTACGTGGTAGGCTGGTTTGTCGGCGGTATCATCAACATCGAATCCGAACACCGGGCCCATTTAAAAACCAGTTTGAATTCTGTTAAAGAAGAGATAGCCAGGCGGGAAAAGGTTGAAGAACAACTCCGCAAATTAACCGGCGCCGTTGAACAAGGTCCCAGTATCGTGGTGATAACCGACACCTTCGGGAATATTGAATATGTGAACAAGAAATTCACTCAGGTAACGGGATACCTGCTCGAAGAAACAATTGGAAGAAATATCAGCGAAATCGCAGGGACTCCATCAGAGCCGTCCCAGCAAAACTGGGGCAATGTTGATTCATGCCGGGAATGGCATGAAGAGCTGGAAAACAGAAAGAAAAACGGGGATTATTATTGGGAGTCGGTCTCGATATGCCCTTTTCGCAACCATGAAGGCATCATCACTCACTTCCTTCGAATTTCCGAGGACATAACCGAGTCCAAGCGCATGGAGAAGGAAATGGCGCGCTTAGACCGCCTCAACCTGGTAGGTGAAATGGCGGCGGGGCTGGGCCATGAAATCCGCAACCCGATGACCTCGGTGCGAGGCTTTCTGCAGTTGCTCTCAGGCAAGAAAGACTGTTTACTCTACAAGGGTTATTTCGATTTGATGATTGACGAGCTGGACCGGGCCAACTCAATCATCACTGAATATCTCACCATGGCCAAGGACAAGGCCATTGTCTTAGAATTAAAAAGCCTGAACTCAATAATAGCAGCTATGCAGCCACTATTATCCTCTGACGCGACTAAATCTGAAAAAACAGTTTACTTTGATCTGCAGGAGATGCCGGCCCTGCTGCTGGACGAAAAAGAGATTAGGCAGCTCATATTGAATCTCGTCCGCAACGGTCTTGAAGCGATGCGCCCCGGCGGAGCCCTGACCATTAAAACATACCTTGAGGACACAGAGGCCGTGCTTTCCGTGCAGGACCAGGGAAGCGGCATCAGCCCGGAAGTATTGGAGAAAATAGGAACGCCCTTTTTCACCACCAAGGACACCGGGACAGGTTTGGGGCTGGCGGTATGTTACAGCATTGCAGCCCGGCACAACGCCTGCTTAAAAGTTGCAACCAGCCCTGGTGGAACAACTTTTTATGTCAGGTTTAAGCTTATATAATATTTCTATAAAAATCGCTTGCCTTCACTTTTATGGCGCGCCCGTAAAGATTCTCCCTCTACTTCTGCCTTAGTCAAATACAACCCCAGACCCCACGCCTGGATACACCAGCAAGCACTAAAACAAGCAGCTTAACCTTAAAAGAACTATTATGAATTATTTTATTTCTAAATGATATAGACTTTTAATGTATTCCACAACTTCATCCTCATCTTTCAAATATTGATCTATACACGATGAAAGGTGAAATGAACTATTAATATTTTCATTAATGCCAAGCCCGATTACAGGCTTCTGTTTTAAATAACAATATGTCAGTTCAAAAATAGTTCCTGGTGATTCCAATATGTGATCTGTATTAACTATGATTATATCTGATTCGCTTAAGTAGAATACGTTTTGTTTAAGATTAGACAAATTAGTATACAACATGTTTTGTTTAAGATTTGTGCAAGCATTAAAACATTTAACATCCAGCATATTCAACTTCTCGGTTAAGCTTATTCTCCACTTTAAACACTCATTAAATTTATTATTTCTTATATACCAACTAATTGCACCCGCAAGATATACTAACATTTAATATCTCCTTATCCCTGATATACTGCAGCCACCGACACAGCTCCGTCTCATTTATCATCTACATATTCAGCACAAATACTACAATTTTTATCTTAGTTAACCATCCCCCTTTATTATATATCTATGTTCTTTATTTGAGGAATAGCTAACCGCGAAATAGCAGTTTATTTTTTCGGCGATTATTCCCACATGGAATTATTTAGACAAAGCCCCGCTTTTCAGCGAGCAAAAAAAACACCTGCCCGCTTCCCCTTTCCCCATAATCCGTAAGCGTAGTCAACCATCAACTCAACCTCTTTACCGGTTTCGTCTAATAAGAAAAGCACCCTCTGGAGGGTGCTAAATACTATATGGGTAATTTATAGCCGTACTTAAAATAAAGCCAGAAGCAGCCAACCACAATCAAAGCCATAAAGAGAAATTTGATTATTCCTTTAAATATCCTGACAACAATAAATAATATGAATAACGGTACGATCACGTATAAAAGTGATGTTAAGTCCAATAAGAACCCCTCCTATTCTTTTCAGTTAGAGATTTCGACAGGGGGGCAGTATTCCCTTTATATAAAAATCAAGAAAAATTAAACATGGAGAAAAGGCTATCCCCGCAAATTTCCCGTGTTCAATCTCCGCCAGAGCATCCTGGTGACTGGGAGGACGTTGCCGCGTACTTTTTTTATTTAATTTACAGAAAGGTTTTTCAAAAGCATCTATTGAACAGTTTTATCAAGGCATTTAAAAAGGAGTCTCAAATCTTGCCGGATCAAAAACACCAGGAAGCCAATAAATCATTACTAAAAAAAATAGGCATTGCCCTTGTTATTCTCTCATGTGTCCTATACGGAGGACTTTTTATTGTTCCATTTATTCCTTGTTCTGTGGCAACAAAAGCAATCATCTCAACCTCGCTGGTGATTTCCGGCGAAGCATCATTTTGGATAGGTGGAATTATTCTTGGCAAAGAGTTGGTTTCCAAATTTAGATACTATTTTAATCCTATGAACTGGTTTAAGAAAAAGGGCAGCTAATCTTTATTGTTCTCAACTCTTACAGCCTTTTGACCGGTAAACTGCTCCCACCTGTTTATGATGCCATCATAACCGCTCAGCGCAACATCAAAGTCGCCGTCATCCAGCTCAACCAGGAGCTCCTTCAGCAGTTCATCATTATCTCAGCCAGCTCAGCGATACGGTATTTGCAACTAGGTCCGCTCACTCTTCGGCCTCTAGCTTTGCAACCAATATCGACAATATTAGACAAAGGAATACCTCCTTTTCTGTGGAAGAATGTTATTGAGGATAATTATACCAGGAAAGGAGGTTTAGTAGTTTATGGGAAAAGGAAGTAATCCAAAACGCTCGGCTGATTCACAAATAAACCATAACAACATGGTTAGATATATTGCTAATGATTTAGTTTCCAAAGGATATGGCGTACTCGCCGACCATATTAATTGGCCAAAAGGTTCCCCCGGTAAAATTAACGGTTATATACCAGATTTAACTGTTACAAATACTGATAGCTTTATTATATTTGAGATCGAGACATGCTCAACTTATAGTGATGATCATACCAGGGAACAACTTACTGCCTTTGATAAAAAGGGGGGTACATATATCATCATTCCATCTGCGTGTTCTATGGGTAATATAAACTATGATCCTGTGGAAGAGGTAAAACAAAATCTTAAAAACTGGGGATTATTTTCAGTAAGGGTAGGAACTTGCGATCCTTTTACGGGAAAAATAAATTACAATGTTTAGTTTAATTGATGTAATGATAAGGCCGACCATTGGGACGGCTCTTGTTTTCTAACTGACCCCTTCACTTATTGTTTGCTTTCGTACAACCAGCGCGATCTTTTTTTCAGCCCTTTGGACAAAATGTTGCACGGCCTCCTGCTTATGTGGTCAGCCTTCCGTACCGTACCGTTTTTATTTCACCTCACACAGATTTCCGGGGCTGGAACTTTAGCACAGCCTCTCCATGTTGTAGTTGCTCAATTTCCTCTGCCCGCCTCAGGATTCCGTCAATCAACCGCTCCAACAGTTTCATCCAACACCTGCCTTTCCGCGTCACTACCCCCTCAAACGAACTACTTGCAGCTTTCATCGCCGCTCCCATACGAAAATCTCCGTCTGCGGCCGCTCCATGTCAACCTCGGGCGCCAATAACAAAACCCCGCAATCACTTGCGGGGCTTTACTTTTCTATGGCGCGCCTGGGAAGATTCGAACCCCCGACCTTCTGATCCGTAGTCAGAAACATGGCCTTTTGCAGGTTAGGACAATGTTGGTCAAGTGCTTGTCCTATAAGGGTTTGTCCACTTTTACGTTGGTCATCTTTGGTTGCTTTTTGGGGATAATTTGCATTGACTATCCCCAAATTATCCCCAGCACAAGTACCGCAAATCAAGGTAAAACAATACGTCCTGCTTTATTATTTAAAGTGCCCGACTTTGATCTTCCCGTAGCCAAAACTTGATATACATTGATATCCTAGTTAAATAATCTAATAAGGTTTGCCTTACACGTTGTATCAACTAATGCTCGTTCATTCCTAGTTAAACCGTTATCATATATTTCTTTTAACTTGGCAAGGTTTTGCCCCGAGCTTTTTATAAAAGGTAATAACTCCTCAATAGACATTAAATCCTTTTTCTGTTTCATCCCCTGCAGGCGTTTATTATTAATCACTAATTTATGTAAAACATATGCCTCTGGCAGAGGTACCAGCAGCTGATACAATCGAATAAATAAAGTAGTAGTCCATTGAATCAAAATATCTAGATGCCGAAGCCCAGCAGCTTTTATTCCAAGCCCTTCTACGGTATAAGGCTCAATCTGGCCCTGGCCCATATCTCGAACTAAAAACTCGACCTCAAGAGGACCTTCAAAATTTGAAAATTTAATAAGCCCATCATTGCGCTGCTGAGTCATAAAACCATGACGTTCCATTACATCGCATAATGGTACTTTCTTGGCTGGGCGCCTTATGTTTGGGATTAGAAAATCAAGGTCAATTGTACGGATGTTTGGCTGGAAGCCGCTAAAATAATTAGATTCAGCATAAATATACTCAACCCAGCTCCCAATCAAAATTAGATCCGGTAAAACCCCTTGTGAATCCAGTATCCTAATGGTTTCCCAAAAAACCGCTTCTTGTTTTTCGTTCATTTGTGTTTAAGCGCTTTCTCTAAAATCCTACAATCTCTTTTTACTTCGCGTAGATTTTTCATAAGTTTTTTATGCTGCTCTAACTTAAACTGTAACTCATTTAATTCTTCCTCAGATAATTTGTTTAAATATTTGGAGACCATTTTCCCGTCTTTCCGATAATCCAGATAGGGATACATACGACCACGAATATTTTTAAAGCGGATGTTTCCTTTGGGCATGCTCGCTAATTTCTCTTTATAGGATTGCTCCATAGACTTGAGCCGCTCATAATGGTCTTCCAAAACCCCGCGAATCATTATAATCCCTCCTGTCGTTAACCTGCAACTTGGCAATATTTTAACCATTGCAGGTTAATAATATTCTACTCTGTGGTGCTTTTTTTTGCAAGAAAAAAATTAACCTGCAAGTAGTTATTATTTAAAATATTGTAGGTTAATTATACTAAAATGGTACATATAAAGCTACCCTATTAATACATCGACGTCATTCCCAGGGCTTGTACAAACAAAAAGAGCACATCCCTGGTCCTAATGCAATCCCCCCTAGCGCTGGTTAAAGATTATTTTGAGCTTTTCTCTCTTCCTCCAGGTCTACTGTCATGCTTGCTGGGTTTTCGAATGATTTACTACCGACCGGCTACCTTAAATACTCCCTGAACTGCTCCGGGTTAATGTAGTAGCTCCATTTCTTCCGCTTCACAGCTACCCCAAATGGGAACTTGCCTTGTTGCAGTGCTATCCGTAAAAACTGTGGGTTTACACCCATAATAGCGGCGGCCTTCGGTAGCGGCATGCGCTTACCTCCCGGTATTTCCTGACTCACAGGGTCAGTCTCCCACTTTAGCCGGTTGCTGAGGTCTCTCCCCCGGTTATCTGTTTTTCATACCACTCATAAAACTGTTTTTTTGGCACCCGTATCCTTTTCCCTAACTTGAATACTGGGAATAGTCCATCCTTTGCATATTGGTAAGCCCTACTTACTCCAATTCCTAATATTTCTGCTACTTCAGGTACCGACATATGGAGGTTGCTTTTAGGTGTTTTAAACATTTACTTCACCTGCCTTTGTTGATGAGGTTACTACTGTCACCATTGCGGAACTTTTGAAATTTTTTGTAGTTTTGTCACCACCTTTTTGTTTTAAGAATGTGCCACATCGGAAAGCTTTGTTGAGGAGGCGACATTTTGTCGTGCCCTCTGGTTGTTTCCGTGCTTAATCCCCCAGTATTCTTTTAAAAACTTTGCCCTCTCGCCTTTTTAATTGGGTCGCCATCGCCCTGGCGGCGTTCTTTATGGAGCCAGCCCCACCGCAGCGGGACCAGCTCCAACCCCTGGCCTTAATTTATATTTGCTACCGCTACAGGCTCAGGAAACCAGTGCTTACTTTTAAAGGATGCTAGAGTCATGGCGCCCTCCTCTGTGATTGTGATTACTAAGACTCTCCCACATCTTGGGCATTTAATTGACATTTCCATCCTGCCTATTAAGGAGTAATAAAATATCATCCTATTGCATTTGGGGCAGCGGTATTTTTTTTCTTTTAAATTCTCTGCCATAAAATCAGCCTCCCCTATCCAACGAGCTTTTCAACCGGCACACCTAATTCCTTCGCAAGCCGAGCCAGAAGACGAATAGCTTTATACTCACCACTTTCAACACGTCCAAGGTGGCGAGGAGTAATAAGCACTCTGTTAGCAAGTTCTTGCCGGCTTATACCTTTCTCAATTCGTAACTGCTTAACTGGCGACATCGAGCATACCCTCCCCGGTGAAAAATTGCTTCAGGCTTGTCCCATCCTGCAGGCCGGCCAGGTAAAATTCCTGCTCTACGATACTAATAAGCGTCGAGTGAAGGCCCTCCAGGTGTTCGATAAGTTCTGGGCTAGTGCCATACCTCAAAATATCATACAGGTGGCAGCACTCATCAAAAACGGAACTGAACTCCGGTTTATTTGCGACAGCCTGTCCAATCTCATCACAGCGGTTATCAATAATCTGTTTGCATATGGGATTTAACATATGAATTGGCCTCCTCGAATTTTAATTATAAAGAGGTGTGTCTATTTCCACCAACACGGGCAACTCTTTAATGTCCTTTGATATTGTTTGCATACCGTACATAAACCCCATTTTAAAGACTTCTGCAAATGAAAGTCTTTCCACCTCTTCAGCTGCTTCAATGGCTTCTCTAGCGAATTCGATAATAGTCATCCTTTCGGTTTCTTCCATTTTTATTTCATCGAGAAAATCAGCTATTCTATTGAATTTTTTAGCATAGTCATCCCAGAAGTGTTTAAAAGATGGGTGCTCAGCAATAGGGAACTTAAGACCCATGGTTTTAATAACTGCCAACGTATCAAGCTTGTGTTTAGGCATAAAAATACCTCCTTAGGTTTTTTCCATAATTCTCTCAACAGGGGACAATAATATACCCTGTTTTTGGAAAATGGCTTGATTTCCACCATGAGGAGGTTATAATAAAAAAGATAGCCTCTCATGGGGCACTCATTAGGAAGTCCGGATCTCTTGGCGGGGAGCGGGCTTCCTTTAATTTTTAACTTCCTTTGACTTTAACCACTCAACTACTACTTGTTTATCAAACCTGACTAAACGTCCCTGTTTGATAAAAGGCAAGCCTTCTTTTCGCCATCGCTCTGTTGTGCGTCTACTAATTTTTAACCATTCACAAAGCTCGCCTATGGTAATAAAATCCCCTTCCATATATCACCACCCTTTGCTATTTAATGATATTTTATATACCACTATACGACATGTCAATATGTATTACCATAATTATCTATAATTTTAGGCAAAAAAAACGAGCCCGGAGGCCCTTAAAATTATTTTAGCATCTCACTTAGTACTTTTGCTGCTAGGTCTTTCAACTGTTCCCATCCCCATTTAGTGGCATTTTGGCTTATTACTTTAACTTTTTCTACTCCCGTTAGCGTTCTATCTATTTGGAGTTTTTGTTCAACAAAATCAATACCCTGCCTTGTCATTTTTATATCTCCAACATTTACATGTAATGGAATATGACTATTGCCACCTCGAATTATCGTAGCACCGTTTATCATCTGTTCATTTTGTAATTTATCAATAGCAATTCTAAAAATCTTATTATCCAAATCAAGGTTTTTAAAACTTATTTCCCTTTCCATATCTGGTAAATCTTTTTGATATTCAGTATATATAGCAAGTAAAACCTTTTGTTTTGCATCTAGTTCCATTATGCAACCTCCTAACTTCTTGATAGACTTCGACAAGAAGGGAAACTTATCCTTGACAAATATTCCGACAGGATATGACAGAGAGGGGTAGACAGCCTGGTAACCCACTGCCCATGCTCATAACGATCACCAATCAGCGCAAAATTGCGCTAACCGGTTTTGTCCTCAGGTTTGAGGGATAAAGGTCGGATACCGCAACCGACCTTTCCATGCGGATTTTAATTCCGGACATCTCAGGATAAGGGTTGTGTTTAATACAAACCCCTAGTGGAATCAAATTGATTCGCCCATCAGTTTGTCAACTCGGCCGACAAGTGGGCTTAGTGAAGAATTTAGACAGCGCAATTTTACGCCGCCAAATTTTGATTTAACAGGATTGCTGCCGGTATACTCGGATGTCACATCCAACTTTCCTAACCTTGACCTTTGGCAAAGGCCTGTTCTCAAAACCGACCTGCCCTGATTCTGGAGCCCGGAGTTATGAGCTGGTTTTACTTACTCCATTTTTGGATCAATCTAATCTCCGACAGTCCAATAGAGTTTTCCGAGTTTAAATCGGTACCCCCCCAACCCGTTACTGCTTTTATCTCCCCAAAATTGAGGGGACCGCCACTCTAATTTATCGAAGAAGGATGTCTTTTATGTTTTACGAGTAATTTTTTCAGGTGAAACACAATTCGACATTATTCCCGAAGGTAAAATATTGGCGATTCCAGAAGTCCCTCATTAATAGGGAGGTGGTAGCTTTGAAGAAATATTGGATTATCCCTTTTGTAATTCTAATTGCATTGGTTGGGGCCTGGTTTTTTCGGTGGGAAAAGGGGCCTACTCAAACCAAAGACGGGTTAACGGTTATTTATTTACGTGACCGCTGGACATGTCAGTCATGGGTTAAGTTTTATGGTGTAAGCGGAGGGCGATTATACAGCGGCGAAATGAGGCCTGTTGTTTCACCAAATGATATAGCAAATAGAAAACTTAAAATTTTAAACAGTTCAGAGACAACCCAAAGGAAATTAGATTTAAATAAGCAAATAGATGATTATAATAAAGAAAAATCGCAACATCACTTTGCGCACTTGACATATTTTGAACTAGTCAAGAAGAATAAGGAATTAGCTGATATGAAAAATGGCAATAGGTTCTCTTTTTTGCTCCCAATCGACGAAATTTCGCGACATCAAGAATATGAGCAGGGAATTTCAGAAAACATTATTTACGAACAAGACTTATGGATAGATGCCAATGAGAAATATAACAAAGCAAAATCCGAACTAGCTAATCAACCCAAAAATGCAGAGGAAAGAGCTGAATCCGAACTAAGAACCTGGGCCTGGCAGGTACGTAAAATTGCTACAGGGATATGGGCAGGTCTATTATTGCTAACCATACTCATAACCGTCATATTGCTAAAGCAGGACAAAAAAACCACCTAAACAAAACACCAGGAGCGGACGGCAGGTAAGTTATAGTGGCTATGTATTGGTTTGCCTGTAACTCGGGAAATAGCTCATCTATTTTGTCATGAGCGGCCTGACGTAATTTAGAATTAGTCTCGAGCTCTCTTATGAAGTGGTGGGTCATAGCATGGAAGAAAGGCAAATCCCAAGAAATCACAAAGTCTTCCTTCTCCCGTTCTATTGGTTGTTCTGCATGGTAGATGAATATCGCATCCACAAAAAACGAACGGCCCTGGTTATCCTCTTGCTCATCGAAGTCCCGCCGGATTCTCTCCATCCTTTTAATATTGCAGTTAATCAACTGTGCAAAATCGTGGTCAGAGGCACCGCTTGCTTCATATATCGGCAAAATATCTAACAGAAATTCTCCAGACGTAACAAGTTGGTTCTCATAATCACTACAAAGAGAATCCAGGTCTTCAATTATTTCTTCTAGCTCCGCTATCAGGTACTGGTTTTTAAACACTTTTGCCTTCTCAGCAGCCAGGTCATCCTTCATGCTACGACGCAAAGCCGATATTGAATTTTGCTTACTCAAAGTAAACCGTATTAGACGTCTCAGCCTTACGAGATGGTTAGCCATTTTCTTTTTAATTTCTGTACCAGTAAATGCCGCGGTTTGTCCGCCCATTGTAGCTCCTCCTTTGGTGCATGATTACTATATCGATCAGCGCGCCTCTTTGCTGGTATGCTTGCAGTTCCGTTCCATAGCCTGACGAGCCCGGAGAATACCCTTGCCACGCTTAATACCCTTTGCAAAAAGATCGGGATCCTGCTGTAATAGACGGTTTAACTCGTCCGGCAGTAGAAATAATGTACATTTAGGCAGCTTGATTTCAATGAATTTCATATCCCGTCTCCACTTGTTTTTTTGCAAACCAATTCATGTTGTTTATCAACACTCATTATTGTAGTCCTCTTGATATGTAGTAATTATTTGAGATAAAACCCCCTCAAAAAGAGCCGCTGCCTCTCGCACCTCGTTGATATCTCTTTTGTGGAACACTTCAGTATATCTATCGCCTATAGCGTTTAGTTTCTCAATTAAATCTGGCCTTTGTCTGTTACACCATGGGAGCGCGCCGGCAGGGTATACCACCCTCATCCTATCCAGCATTTCCTGCCAAATGTTTAAAGCTTGTCCACCATCCCAGGTATCCGCTTGAGAGAGTTTCAACTGCCGTAATAGCGGAATAGCTTGGGGGTTAATTTTCCCGGGGAAACATACCTTAGCGCCATTAACCGTAATGCCATAATCCGCTAACTGCTTAATTAGTTCAGAGCGGGAAGTCATTTAGATCCACCTCCTGGCCGGCAAATTCATTCAAAATACTTTCTAGATTATCTCTGCTCACACCGTTCACACTGTTCACACTTGCCAGTTTTCCGCGCCGTTGCTGGATTTCTGCGTTCACACTTCCGTTCACACTTGCATCACACTCGTTCACACTTCCTTCATTTTCGTTAGTGTGAACACTGTTACCAGTGTGATGGCTGTGAAGAGTGTGAACACTGTGAAGAGAAAACTCATTATTTTCTTTATTACTAAATCCTTGTTGAGATATGTAATACTTACCGTAACCAACTTTATTAATTAAACCTTCATCTAATAGAGCTTCAATAGTTTTTCTAACGTTAGGGCCTTTGCGCCCAACTACTTCAGCGATTTCTTTTGGCGACATGGCTTCCTTAGCTTTTCTTAAAACCTCTAATATATCTCTGCGCTCTTGGCTCAAACGGTATTCTGCCGCATCACCTAAAATGGCCCATGTACCTATTGTCTGGTCAAAATTCAAAGCTAACTCCTGTTCCTCAACATCACGACCCGTGATATAAAGGCTCGCCCCTGATGCTCCTCGTTCCCGCTTTAATATGAGGATGCCGTCAGCAGCGCCGCTTATGCCGGTACTGCCGCTAATAGTCTCAAGAGGATCATCGCTTCCCATCTTGCGAAGGTGGTGAACAAGTAACACACTAACCCCGTAACTATCTGCAAGACGCTTCAGGCCATCCAATGCACCATAGTCCTCCTGGTATATAGACCCGCTTGAACTAATTTTCCCTCGTATCTTGCCAAAGGTATCAATCACCACCAGCTTACAGTTAGGGTGTACTGTCAGCCATTTATCCAGCAGTTCCAGACCACCCTGATCAAGTTTCTTCCACTCGGTGAAAATATGGAATCCTACCGGTGCTTGTCCATTCTGCAGGATCTTCTCCAATCGCCCTTTAAGTCGCCTTGGTGTATCCTCCAAAGCAAGATATAATACCTCAGAACGTTCAACCTTTTTACAACCCAGTGCCCACCCTCCAGCTGCAACAGCGGAGGCAATGGCTAAGCATAACCATGATTTGCCCATTTTTGGCCGGCCGCATAGAAGGCTTAATCCTTCACAGAGTAGCCCAGGTATCAACCATCGTGGCTCTGGAAACTCCGTCTCCATGATCCCTTGAGCAGTATAGCCAATAGGAAGGTTGTCCTTCTCCTGCCCGGACTCTTGCAGTCTAAATTCCTGTGTCCGTTCTACCAATACCAGCAATTCTTCCTTAGTACCCCCGGAACCTAACCAATCTGAGACATCGCCTTTTTCCGGTAAATCGGGTAATTCAACGAGCTTCACATGGCAACCCCTGCCAACTAATTGAATAGCAACCTTATGGGCATGTTCCCGGCCCGGTTCATCGTTGTCCGGAAGGATCACCACTTCAGAGCCAGAGGGAAAATACTCACTATGAGCTTCATTCCACTTACCTGCGCCCCCATGGTTCGTGGTTGCGACCAATCCCTTGACTAACAGATTATCAACGTCTTTCTCGCCTTCAACGATAAAAACCGTTTCTCCCCGCTCCAAGGCCGCCAGTAGTTCCGGTAATCGATAAGGGAGCGGTTTCACACCTTGCATATTCCATAACCACCCGCCCCGACCTTTAGGCCGCCGTTGCCGGAAGCTTTTCGGGCTCAGCCGAACAACCTGGTAAGCCAAATTACCTTTAGTGTCTTTGTAGTTGTACTCTTCTACAATATCCATCGTTGATTTCCTCGCCGGCTCATCTAAAAACAGATCGCTAACTTTAAGCCCCAGAGCAGTAACAATATCTTCGACACTGCATCCAGCATGACAATGTAAAAGAATTTTTCCGTCTTTAACGCTATGCGAAAGACTACGCTGCTTATCATCATGAGCCGGGCAAAGTGCTGTTTTGCCGCGGACGCCTTGAAGTTTAGATAGAAAATCTTCGTAGGTCATTATTGCTACCTCGTTACTGAGAGAAAAAATTCCTGCAGCCCTTCATGTACACCCCTGTATAACGCCCGACCCTCCGTCCAACGAAATACAGCGGCCAATGCTGTGAAAGGGTCAGCTCCGCTTTCGAGCGTAACGGCAATTAGACGGATCGAGTCATCAAGGGATTCCTGGGGGATAAATGTAAGTGCTTCAAAAATAATGTCAATCACTATCGTAACTTCCTCAACGTACCATATCCCGCTTTATCATCATCATTACTAATACTTGCGGTTTCCTGCGAGGCCATCCATGCGTCAAGTGTCTCTCTTCTGCAAAGGATTCGATTTCCAACTTTCAGGTGTGGAATCCGTTTTGCCTTAACTCCCTCTAGAAATTTCCAGTAGGAGCAGCCAATATAGGCGGCGCTGTCCCTTGCATTCATCGTTGCACGCGGCAGAACTGGCCTAATAGCGTTTAGGGCATCTTCTTTAAGCTGTTCCCCTATTCTGGTCATCTTTACTGAGCCTCCTTGATCGGGTAATCCTGAGCTAGTTGGTCCAGGGGAGTATTTAACACTTTCGATAGCTTTTGTAGGACCATCAATGATGGTCTTGCCTTCCTATTTTCTAAACGGCTAAGTGTCGTTATAGCAATCCCTGTAGCGCTGGATACCTCATTCTGCCGTAATCCCGCTTTTATCCGTGCGAGTTTTAAAGCTGTTGGACGCATTTTCTAAACCTCCCATTGCAATTTCTTACTTATCATGGTAAACTTTTTATGTACCACTGATAAGTACATAAAAAAGGTCACATTAGGTTTGGAGGCTATATTATGCGGCCAGATTCGCCAAAAGAAGAAGAGTTCTTACCCCTTCAAACAACATCATGGTATCATTCAAAATACACGTTAAAAGAAAATAATGGCATTGTGTATTTGGTTGCTGAAGGAGGAACTAAACCGGAGCCCTATCAGCCCCTTGAAGCACAACCACCTAAAAAAAACAACCGAAATAGTCAGCCGTACTACCCTGAGGAATGGAATTGCTTACCGCACATCAACCTAGCAAGACTCGATTTAAACAACCAGAATGATATTCTTGATTTTGTTAATCGTTGGGGATTACTTGGGTTATGGGAGGTTAAAGATTACAGGTATTGGTCATTTTGGCCTTATGAGAGGTTTATAATGATTCACAAAGACAACCCAGTAGTAAAAACATTTTCTTACCATTATATAAACCCTGATTTTATGGATGGACGGAGTAGGTCCCATCACCAGCGCTACAGGGAACCGTTGGACGCTTTCATCAAGGCTGCCCAAGAGTACCAAAATTGTATAACTCTTCTCGAAGGGGATGCAGATGATAAAAGCGATGCTCAGGACCTACTTAACAAATATATTTCGGATTGTCATCCAACTGCATGGTATATAACAGAGCCAAAAGAACAGTGGACTAGCCACTGGCAAAGCCCTTCTTTGCTTCACACCTGCTACCTAATCCGTTGGATGGACCTAATATCCCTAAGGGATTATAAACGCTGTAAACATAAAACTTGCCGGAAAATCTTCATAGCAGAAAGACCAAACGAAAGATATTGTTCTTTTAGATGTAAAGAGAATTCAAAGAGATTAAGAAATTATCATAAATAAAGGAGGTATAACTCATGGCCGGCAAAGGCTCAATTGAAAAACGGGGAGCCAACACCTGGCGGCTTATTGCCAGCTGCGGAATGAAGGGCGATCAACAAATTAAGAAAACGAAAACCGTTACTGTAAAGGTTTCCTGTGAACAAAAATCATGTAAGAATTGCACCCGAATAGCACGCTGCCAGGCGCGGCGGGAAGCAGAAAAGTTGTTGGCTGAATTCGTGCTTGAGATCGAAAAAGGCCTGTTTCTTGAATCCAGCAAGCTTACCTTTTCTAATTTCGTGGATCGCTGGATAAAAGATTATGCTGAATCTAACTTAGCACCAAAAACATTATCAAGCTACCAAGATATGCTCAGGAAATTTATCCTCCCTGCTTTTGGCCATCTAAAACTTGAACAGATTAAGCCTGCACATTTAATAGAATTTTACGCAAACCTACAAGAGGATGGCATAAGGCTTGACGGCAAGCAAGGTGGTCTTTCTGAAAAAACCATATCTTACACACACCGGATTATTTCAAGTGTCCTTCAAGACGCCGTTCAATGGCAAGTTATCGCCTCAAATCCCGCCAGCAGGGTAAAGCCGCCAAAGGTCACAAAGAAACAGACCGCCTGCTATGATGAAGAACAAACAGCTGCTTTGATGGAAGCGATTGAAAATGAAGGATTAAAGTACAAGGTAATAATACTCCTGGCAGTATTTACCGGCCTGCGGCGTGGTGAATTAATGGGCTTGGAATGGCAAGATATAGATTTCAACAAGGGCACGCTACTAGTAAGGCAAGCCAGTCAATACCTTCCCGACAAGGGTACATTCACAAAAGCCCCTAAAAACGAAAGCTCAGTACGGTTAATGGCACTCCCTGCATCGATTATGACTCTACTAAAACAGTACAAGGTAAATCAGGCTGAAGAACGATTAAAGGTGGGAGATTTATGGCGTGGGACAGGAGTACTAAGTAATTTTACTGAATTGCTTGATTCTGTCACGTCTAAAGATGTGTCTGCAGCACAACTTCTCAAAATCCTACGTAGCCAGGACGGAATCATTGAAAAATGGGAAGATAATCTCCAGGCTATAGCTGTCCGGATAAATAACGAAGAGATTATTCAGGAGCTTTGCAAGTTTGGAGAGAAAGCTGCTCCTGAGATAGCCGCCCTAAACACCTTATCCGATATGCAGTTAAAAGAGTTCATATCTTTGTGGAAAAGCAAAAAATCAAGCGGGGGCAGGTTATTTGTAACCTGGGACGGACAACCCATGCACCCGGATACTATCAGTAAATGGTTCCCGAAATTTCTAAAAAGACACGAGCTCCCCCCGCTCCCTTTCCACGGCCTTCGTCATACGGCGGCCACAATGTTGATTAACCAGGGACTGCCAGCCAAAAGTATAAGCGGACGCATGGGTCACGCCGATATAGGAACAACCTATAATATTTATGGCCACTACTTAAAGAGCGCCGATAAGGAAGCAGCAGACCGGCTGGAGAAGGTCTACCAAAACATGAAGGGCAACGTAAATTAAGAAACAAAACAGGACAGGTTTTAGCGCCTGTCCTTAGTGTTTTATTGGTTACTTTTTGGTTACTTAGGATACCGTTTTTATAAGACTATCCCCAAATTATCCCCAAGAGTATAAAAAAGCTTCCGGAGGAAACCCCGGAAGCCTTGTTTTTACTGGCGCGCCTGGGAAGATTCGAACCCCCGACCTTCTGATCCGTAGTCAGACGCTCTATCCAGCTGAGCTACAGGCGCATAATTGACCACCTCGTTTGCGGTGGCAAGTTATATTGTAACAAAATCGGGATTGCTCGTCAAGTCGCTGTTGCCTGGCATGTTATTCCCGGCATGTTGGTTATAACCCCAGCGCTGCCAGGCGTCTGTAGGCAAAACTTAACAATTTAAAAATAATCCGGTTCAGCTCTTTTTTCAAGCCTTTTTAATAAACTGTTAAAAACTCTCCCGGCAGGTGTGCAAATGCAAACCCTGGCTCACTGTTTTAAGCCCGATGCCTCAATCATTATACCCTGTAAAAATGAAGGCGACAACGTCAAAATGACCGTGGATTCGTTAATGGCTGCCCTGCCTTCCAGCGAAACCGAAATTATAGTTGTTGACGACTTGTCCCAGGACGATTGCTGCCGTTTTCTGCAAGCAGACTCCCGTTACGCCAAAATCCAATATATCTCCTTGCCCGGCCTTGGCGCGGCGCAGGCCAGGAATTATGGCGCTGCTGCAGCAAAAGGGGAATACCTTGTCTTTTGCGACGCCCATATCACCGTTCAGGAAGGATGGCTGGCAAGCCTTCTTAACACCTTTAACCGCCCGGGCGTAGACGCCGTTTCCCCGGCTATAGGCTCTATAGCCAACCCTGACGCAGTGGGATATGGCCAGACCTGGAATGCCCGTCTGGAAACAGCCTGGCTTCCAGTCCCTGCCCGGATGGAGACAACCAGGGCGCCCCTCCTGCCCGGCGGGTGTCTGGCCGTGCATTCCAGTGTATTTCAACAAGTGGGCGGTTTTGACCGCGGCTTTATCGTTTGGGGTCACGAGGACGTCGAGCTGTCACTGAAACTGTGGCTCTTTGGTTACGGGCTTTACATCAACCCCGCAGTCAAAATCCTTCACCTCTTCCGCCAAAAACATCCTTACCGGGTAACTTTTGATTACGTGCACTACAACCTTTTACGCATGGCCTATTCCCACTTCAATAACAACCGTGTTGATAAGGTCATAGCATTGGTAAAACCGTACGGAAAATCCGAAAGAATCATCAGAAATGTTTTAAAAAGCGGTGTTTTAGATCAGCGCCAGGATTATTATAAACGCCGCCAACGTGACGACGACTGGTTTATGTCCGAGTTTCAAATACCTTTTTGAAAAGAGAGCATCATAGTGCATTCTCCCCAACTTGGGCATCATTGGACAGAAAAGCCCTCTCCCAAATATCCACATAAGACCCTGTTGCCCACTCAGCCATAATAACGGTTTCGCCTTCCCTCATTTCAATTTCCCCCATGGGTAAGCTGTCTAACTTTTCGTCTCTTATTCCGTAGATATACAGTTTGTTTTTCGTTTCAATAATAGCTATATCCTTATTCGGCGAAGTAAAGGCATCCAAAGCGTTCGGAACCCTATCTTTAATATTCTGCCAGCTGAGATATAACGTATCGTAAAGAATCAAATTGGCGGGCGGAATGATGTTGATAGGAAATTCCCTCGTTTCGGCCATGCCGTTACTTTGATAATTTATCCTTCCCTGAAGATACCAGTGTCCGTTTTTTCGTGTCAGCCCAAAATTCTCCTCGTCCGCAACTTCATTGAGCAAAGTAACACCTTCATCACGCAATGACCGAAGCGCTTGTTCCCTGGCGCTGCGATAAGCTGTTAAGCCCCTGGCTCCCAACAGATCTGAAACCTTGACACCGATCTGAGACGACAATTTGTCAACCGGCAATACCTGCAGAATACTTATGCCGGTGGTAATATTTTCTATGGCAATATAATCATTTCCTATATAATCAATGGCTATTGCGGTATTCCTTTTTTGCGCTTGTTTTAAAGAGGTTCCCCTTGACACTCTTTGCGTTGCCGAATCCTTCACCGCTGTATCGCGCGCGAATAATTCCGCTGTCCCATTCTTCAGATCGCTGCGTACCTGAAGCTCCCAGAAACCGCTATTACGCGGGAAAAAAATATTGTTCCTGGTCAGAACCGGACGGAGCTTTTTATCGTCCGAAGCAACCCAAAGGGTTTCATAGGTATAACCATTATCCGATGGTATTTTCAGTCCTATAAAAATACCGGAGGTCCCTATATTGCTTTCATTGTTTGTATCACGAATATTCGTGTCCGCAACCGGCAGGGGGCTGTCCGCCTGATCAGATATTTTCCGAAGCAGCAGTGCTTTATTTTGTACAAAAGCTATAACCGTTGCATCATCGATTTTCATAAATTCGCCCAGGAAATTTAAATTTGCATATAGCGTAACGACGTCGACTTCCTTATTCATAGACACAAGATAGTTGTTAAGTGCAATATATCTGGTCATCAAATAATCGGTTGAATTCACCTTCTTTATTTTATAGGAGGGTTTGTTCCAGACATAACCGCCTAATACCGCAAGTTCCCTGGTAAACTGGGCAGTACCACCCTCTGCCGGAAGGTTTGCCTCGCCGGCGTATCCTTCGGGAGCCAAATTTTGAGTCACCGTCCATTTCCCTTCCAATGGACAAACCTTATAGACCGGCGGAACAATCTTTCCTGCTGCCGTCCACGAAGGATTTGCGCAGCCGCCCAGCAAGAGAAGGGAAAACAATGCCAGTAAAAGTTTATACGTATTAAGCATCCGGACGCTCCCCTTTGGGCAAGGTTATCACCACATCCGTTCCTTTATTAAGCTCGCTGCTGATTTCCAGCTTTCCGCCCATCAGGTTAACAATCTCCTCGCAAATCGAAAGCCCGATCCCGTTTTTGGAATGTGAGCTTTTTCCTTTATAAAACTTTTCTTTGACCATGGGCAGTTCATCTGCAGCTATCCCGCAGCCGTTATCGGATATGGTAAATTTAAAACCTTCTTCTTGGACTTCCGCTTTAAAATGGACATAACCTCCCGGATGATTAAAATTAAAGGCATTATCCAGAATATTAATAAACAACTGTTTAAGACGATTTGCATCCGAATAAATATTCGGCATGTTTTCAGGATAATCAACGGTAAAATCAATATTTTCCCGCACTGCCCGCGGGGTCAATTGTTTACGCAAATGTTCAAATAGATTCACCAGGTTCACGTCTTCAGCGTTGAGTTTGATGCGGCCGGAAACAAACTTGGAAAAATCCAGAAGTTCTTCGACCATCTGCGTAAGCCGTTCACTCTCTTTGGAAATAATATTAAGGCCATCGTTGAGCATCTCTTTCTGCTGAAAGCTTTCACTTTGTAAAGTAATCGCCCAGCCCTTAATGGATGTCAATGGCGTACGCAGTTCATGAGACACGGATGATATAAAGTCATTTTTGAGCTGTTCCTTTTTCACAATTTCATCAGCCAAGTAATTCAATGTATCAGAAAGCTTGCCGATTTCATCATCGCGCGTTTTCCTGCTCTTTATTTGAAAGTTGCCTGCCGCCATTCTTTGCGCCACGGTGGTAACTTCCTGTAAGGGTACTGTGATGGTATTGGCTAAAAAAACGCTGATCGAACCCACGATGAGGATTACAAACAGACCGATTAAGATAAAGATTTCCTCCGTTTTGACAATATCCTGGTCAACGGCACTCAAAGAGGCGATGAACCGTAAAGCGCCTACGATTTGATTGTCTGATTTGAGCGGATTGGCGACTGCCATGACTTTTTGCCCGTTTAAATAGCCGACCCATACACCCGTTTTGCCGGTTAAAGCTTCCTCAATATCGTTACCCTTCATTTCCTGTGCAATGCTGCCCTGGGAATCCATTACAATATTGCCGTTCTTGTCAACAATCTGCACTTCGGCATTACTCTGGTTCCAAAATGCATCCACATTATAAAGCACATTGTCTTGAAGGGATGTATCCGAAAAATACTTTGTATACATCTCCGTGCAAATTTTTATCTGATTGCTGAGACTGCCTTCAAGACTGCTGTAATAGTTCTGGCGAACGATGTAAATAAGCAGCATTTCCAGAATCGCAACCGTGAAAATAATAACTATCATAAAATTGGCAGTTAACCTTACTCTGATTCCTTTCATTAAGTGCTCCTGTCAGGTTCCGCCTGCAATCGATACCCGGAGCCCCAAACCGTTTTTATATAGTCAGGCGCAGACGGATTATTTTCAAGCTTTTCCCTCAGCCTTCTGATATGTACATCCAAAGTTTTCGTATCCCCAAAATAGTCTTCTCCCCAGACGGCATTCAATATTTCATTTCGTTTAAGCGCCTTCCCCTGGTTTTCCATAAACATCTTCAGTAATGCAAATTCTGTCGGCGTTAATTCAATTTTCACACCCTTTTTTAAAAATTTATTGGCAATAACATCTAAACATAAATCCCCACATTGAAGAACATTTTTACTAACCTTAAAGTATGTCCTGCGCCTTAGCATGGCCTTGATTCGCGCTATCAGCTCAAAGGGGTTAAACGGTTTGACCAAATAATCGTCCGCACCCAATTCAAGACCAAGGATTTTATCTGTGTCCTGCCCCTTTGCCGTCAGCATGATCACCAATGTTTCGGGCATCATTTCTCGAATCTGCTGACAGACTTCGAAACCGCTGATCCCCGGAAGCATCAGATCCAGTACGGTAACGTCGGGCATAAAGCTTCTCAGCATCGTGAGGGCTTTCTCCCCAGTCTCCGCTTCTCCCACTTCATATCCGACCGCGCTCAGGTTAAGGGTGATAAAACGCCTGATCGATTCCTCATCTTCAACAACTAGAATTTTTATTTTTGGATCATGCATCGGATTTCTCCATTCTATTTAACTGGGCAATTAAATATTTAAAATACTGCTGGAAAACATATAATTATTCTATGGGAAAAGTAGCTGCCATTAACTCTAGAAACTCAATATGGGATTCGTAAGCAGGTTGTCCGGCTTCGTAAATCTTATAAATCGCTTATGGAGCGAAAGCGCCCGAAACAAGCGCCGCATAAGCTTGAATTCCTGCCTGTTTAAGGTGAACCCCATCCGGGTAAAAATAGTCGTTATGGCCGCTGCTTGCCGAATGCCAATCCACCAGTTTTATTTCTGGATGGGCGGCCGCAGCCTGGGCTAAGATCTGATTGACCACACTTTCCCACGGTTTCGGAACACGGGTATTCACTATCACGATCCGCCTCTCCTGTCCAAGCAAATTCAGTATATCCATAAACTGGTCCTGTGTAAATGCTCCATTTGCCCCCAGCTCGATAACAACCGTCTTCCCCAAAAGACCCTGTTCTTTCAGGTTTCCTATTACCTTCGGCGCCTGATACATCTGTCGGCCGATTTCCGCATCCACGATAATGTCCGGGAAAAGCTTCTTAAGTTCGAGTTCGATATCAATCATGACCGAATCTCCAATAATAGTGACGCCTTTACCTGTAAACACATCTTTTTTATCTGCTCCCAAAGTCTCTTCCCCGGCGACGGATTTCTTCCCGGCTCCATTTTCCCCACTTTCTCGTGGTTCTGTTTCTTCGGGCTTTGTTTGTTCCGGTTCACTAATAATCTCCGATTTTATATCCGTTTGTTTCGCCTGGCTTATCATCGCACATCCGCTTACCGCAAGAATAAATATACTAAAAAATAATACGATGCCTGCTGAAGTAACCTTTCTAGGAACTCCCAATGACTTTTGCCACCACTTTAAATGGTATAACAACCCCTGCAAAAACTCTTTCCATTTGCCGCGGCGAATCGGGTCCTCTATGAAGAACCAGGAGAACGCCGCCAGGGAAATGCTCAAGGCCGTCTGTCCAAGCGCAAGCTGAATATTCACTCCCCCCGTATTGACGGTCGGGCTTGTCAACACGATGACAGGGTAGTGCCACAGATAGATTCCATATGAACAGACACCCAGCGACCGCAAGGGTTTCATGCCAAAAATCCTGCCGAGCCGGCTGGCCGGATGGGCCAATACTGCCACTATAACGGCCGAGGCGACAGAAAAAAGCAAGAGTCCGCCGTAATATAAGAATGTTTGATATTGATTGCTTTTCCAAATCATCCACAACACAGCCAAAAGCGCTGCTCCTCCGACGACATCGAGCGCAATACGACCTCTGGGAGACAGATCGTCAGACAGCTTTCGGCTAGGCCATATGATTGCAAGTACAGCGCCAATAAGCAAAGAAAAAGCACGGGTATCGGTTCCATAGTAGACCCGGCTGGGATCCAAACCGGGCGTATAAACAATTGCCATCGCGGCAGCTGAAGTTATAACCAGAGCTAGCATTAGCCCAGCTAAGCGGCCTCGCTGTGGAATATAGTGTAACCCCAGCCCCAAGAGCAAAGGCCAAACCAGATAAAACTGTTCTTCCACAGCTAAAGACCACAGGTGTCCTAAAGGCGAAGGCAATCCAAAGCTGGCAAAGTAAGAAACCTTTTGAAAGGTTAGCAGCCAGTTGCTTGAATAGAACATTGCAGCCAGAACATCATCCCATAGGGATGACAGTCGGATCGGATCGAATAAAGAAATCCAGACAATAACCCCTGCCAGCGTTACAAACAGGGCGGGTAACAAGCGCCGTGCCCGGCCCAACCAGAAATCTTTCAGGTTTACGCCTGCTGAAGGCTTCCATTTGGCAACTAAAATGTCGGTGATAAGATAACCGGACAGCACAAAGAAGATGCATACGCCCAGGAACCCTCCCTGAGCCCAAGTCAGGTTTTGATGGTAAGCAATCACCGCCATTACGGACAAGGCCCGCAGCCCATCCAGTCCTGGCATATAACGTCTTGAGTGAAGTGGAGCCTGTTCATAATGCTCCGCAAACCCAAGCTTTCCATTCCATTCCATCTGTTGATTTCACGCTCCGTACCACAGTAATTCAAAATCCTTCGACGCCTTTTGGATAGTCCAGGTATGCCCTTTTTCTTCACAATACCAATTTTTTCGAGTAATTACTTTACAAAATGCTTAAAAATTCTTACGAAAAAGTTATATTTGGTAAATATATTTCAAATGATTGTTCATTGCTTCATCATTAACTGTATTAAAATATGAAATATAATTAGGCTGGAGTACGGCGTTAAGAGAGTATCCTCTTTATTTTGCCAGAAAAAAACGCCTGCCGACTGGACTTTGTCGACAGGCTGAAGCCCAGTATTACTGGCCTTTCTATGTAATTCAACCGTATCAAAATATGAGTACAAATTTCGGTGAATATAGACGCTAGTGTCCGGTTTTAAGTTTTGCTAAGTGCTTGAATACAATTTGCATAGAAATTCCTATTTTCATTCAAGTCCCTTCTGATTACTCCACCAACAAAAAACACACCTTGCGGTGTGTTTTTTTCTTGGCGGAGAGTGAGGGATTCGAACCCTCGATACAGGTTATGCCCGTATACTCGCTTAGCAGGCGAGCGCCTTCAACCTACTCGGCCAACTCTCCATAAAAATACTATTCAACTCCGGCCGTTTTAAACCGGCAGGACTTAAGCGTCTGGCGGAGGGGGTGGGATTCGAACCCACGGGACCCGTGAAGATCCAACGGTTTTCAAGACCGCCTCCTTCAACCGCTCGGACACCCCTCCCCGGCAGCCCAACGGACTCCGTTTTACGTATGATTTTAGGGCAAGATTAAGTTTAACATAGAACAAATGCTGTGTCAATAAACCCTGCCGGTCTCTAGTGCCGGTGAAATCTTCAAAGTCAGCCAATCCGGGCCATACCGCCCATATAGGGCCGTAGCGCCTCAGGAATGATAACCGTCCCGTCTGCCTCCTGGTAATTTTCCAAAATGGCTGCAACCGTACGGCCGACTGCCAGTCCGGAGCCGTTTAAAGTATGCGCCAGTTCAACCTTGCCTTTGGCATTCCGGAAACGGATGCCGGCACGACGGGCCTGGAAGTCCTCAAAATTACTGCAGGAGGAAATTTCCTTGTACGCCTGGTAGCTGGGCAGCCAGACCTCGATATCGTAGGTTTTCGCAGATGAGAAGCCCATATCTCCGGTGCATAACAATATAACCCGGTAAGGAAGGCCCAGGAGCTGTAAAACTTTCTCGGCGTTTTGAGTAAGTTTTTCCAGTTCGTTGTAGGAGTCTTCCGGCCTGCAGAACTTCACCAATTCAACCTTGTTGAACTGGTGCAGGCGGATCAACCCGCGGGTATCACGGCCGGCGGCCCCTGCCTCCGCCCGGAAACAAGCGCTGTAAGCGCAGTGCAAGATGGGCAGCTTCTCCCCGTCCAGGATCTCATTGCGGTACAGGTTGGTAACCGGCACCTCAGCGGTTGGTATGAGGTAGTAGTCGGAGCCTTCGATTTTGAACATATCCTCGGCAAACTTGGGCAGTTGTCCCGTTCCCACCATACTGTCACGGTTGACTATAAATGGCGGAAATATTTCTTCGTAATGGTGTTCGGTGGTATGCAGGTCCAGCATAAAGTTGAACACTGCCCGCTCCAGCCTGGCTCCCAATCCCTTATAAAAGACAAACCGGGCGCCTGCGACCTTGCTTCCCCGCTCGAAATCGATGATATCCAGAGCTTCGCCTAAATCCCAGTGCGGCTTGGGTTGAAATGTATAACTGCGGGGCTCTCCCCAGGTACGCATAACCGGGTTGTCGGCCTCGCTGGTCCCGGTGGGAACCGACTCATGAGGCATATTGGGAATATCCAAAAGGATGTTTTGCAGCCTTTCTTCCAAGGCTTTAACCTCTTCATCCTTCTCTTTAATCTCTCTGGAAAGCTCCCGCATTTCCAGGACCATATCCGGCGCGTTTTGGCCCGTTTTTTTTAGCTTCCCGATTTCCTCTGAGACGGTGTTGCGCCGGTTTTTCATTTGCTCAACCATAAAAAGCTTCTCGCGGCGTTGCTCATCAAGTTTTAAAAACTCATCAAGGGTCACCGCGGAGCCACGCCTGACCAGTGCTTCCTGCACAATTTGCGGGTTATTGCGGACAAATCTCATGTCAAGCATTAGGATTACCCCCATTGAAGATTAACAAAATATGCCTATTCAATATCACAATATTATACTATAACGGTTGTCTTTTGTAAAACGAACGGGTCTTGGCTTTGAGGGAGGCATCGGTATCGTAATCCTGGCAATCATCCTCGACCGTCTCACCCGTGCCCTTGTCAAGGGCAGGGATCAAATCAACAGCGGTTCCCTCTCTTAACTTAATAATTGAGGCGCCCTCTTGGGGGCGCCTCAATTATTACTGCTGGAATTTTAGATACTTACGTTTCTAACACTCAGCACTCCGTCGATTTTGGCGATTTCAGGCATTGTTTCATCAGGAACCGGCGCGTCAACATTTAGAAGCATCACTGCTTTACCGCCGATTATTTTCCGGCCAACCTGCATTCCGGAAATATTTATATTGTGAGCGCCAATCAAGTTGCACACCGGACCGATAATCCTCGGCTTATCGATGTGGGGAACATAGAGCATGTGGCCTTCCGGTATGGCATCAACATGATAACCGTCAACTGAGACAATACGGGGGTCAACCTTGCCAAAATTGGTCCCGGCCACTGAAATTTCTTCCCTGTCAGAGACAGCTTTAACGGTAATCAGGTTGGCATAGTCGCCTTCCCCCGTGGCTTGCTGCTGGACAACGTTAATGCCACGGTTTCTGGCCAGGATAGGAGCATTGACAAAGTTCACCTTCACCTGGAGGATCGTGTCCAGGAAGCCCTTTATTAAAGTAGTTGTTATGGGGGCAACTTCCTGGTTGGCCAGGTCACCGCTGTAGGTTACCTCAACCTTGCTTACGCGCCCGTCAATCAACTGGGCGCAAAACTTCCCCATTTTCTCGGCCAGGTTGAGGTAGGGCTTGACTGTGGCCATCACCTTGGGGCTCATGGACGGGATATTTACAGCATTTTTAACAAACTCCCCATGCAACGCTGCAATTAGCTCTTGAGATACATCACAGGCCACGCATAGTTGGGCCTCCGAAGTGGAAGCGCCCAGGTGCGGCGTAGCAATGAAGTTGTTGAACGCAAAAAGCGGGCTATCGGTATTTGGTTCCTTCTCAAACACATCAAGCGCGGCGCCAGCCACTTTCCCTGTTTGCATGGCTTCATAAAGCGCCTCCTCATCAACTACGCCGCCCCTGGCACAGTTGATAACACGCACACCCGGCTTCATCAGGCTAAAGGCCTTTTCCCCTAAAATGTATTTAGAATCTTTGGTTAAGGGAATGTGGCAGGTTATGAAATCTGCCATCTTTAGGATTTCGTCCAGTGGCAGCAGCTGGGCGCCGAGCATTTGAGCCTTTTCTTCAGTAAGATATGGATCATAGGCTACAACTTTCATTTCCAGACCCTGGGCCCGCTTGGCCACAGCTGCCCCGATCCGGCCCAGGCCGATTATGCCCAGCACCTTATCCCGCAGTTCAACTCCCATGAAAGATTTTTTATCCCACTTGCCGGAACGAAGGGTATTGCTGGCCTGGGGAATGTTGCGCGCCAGAGACATCATCATCGCTATGGTATGCTCCGCCGCGGCAATGGTGTTGCCGTCAGGGGCGTTGACCACCAATACACCCTTGTCGGTGGCTGCCGCCACATCAATATTGTCCACTCCTACACCGGCCCGGCCGACCACCTTAAGTTTAGAAGCTTGCTCCAAAACCCGGGCAGTCACCTTGGTGGCGCTCCTGACAATCATCCCGTCATAATCTGCGATGATATCGACCAGTTCGTCCTCGGTGAGCTTGTTGCGGACATCCACTTCAATATCGGATTCCGCTCTCAGCGCGGCTAAACCTTCTTCTTCAACCCCGTCAAGCACCAGTACCTTCATTGCTATACCCTCCCTAAAAATACTTCTTGCGCAGCCGCTATCCCCGCTCCAAGCTGTACGGGATAACCAGCCTCGGCCAGCGCCATTTCCAGTGCGCTTACGGCAATTATCACGTCCATTTTATCTGCAAAGCCCATGTGGGCGATGCGTATGATTTTCCCTTTTACCTCGCCCTGTCCGCCGGCAAAAATTACCCCATATTTATTTTTAATAATTTTTCTGAGGTCGTCGGCGGCAATTCCCTCCGGCCCCCATACCGCGGTCAAGGCATTGGAGGCGTAGCGTTCTTCCGCCAGGAGCCGTAAGCCCAGGGCCTTGACGGCGGCGCGAGTGGCACGGGCCAGCAGGGCATGGCGCGTATAGACATTGTCCAGCCCTTCCGCTTCCATCATTTCAAGTGCCGCTTCCAGCCCATAGAACAGGGTCACATTGGGGGTGTAAGCGGTATTCCACTTATCCAGGACTTTTTTGAAGGCCGGGATACTGAAGTAAAACCTGGGAGCTTTATTGTTGTTAACCACACCCCAGGCCTTGTCGCTGACGCTGACCATGGCCAGTCCCGGCGGCAGCATGAATGCCTTTTGAGATGCCGTGCAAAGCATGTCAATGCCCCACTCGTCCACCTTGATCTCGATTGCTCCAACCCCGCTGACTCCGTCCACCAGGAGTAATGCAGGTGTCCTGGCTACCAGGGCGCCGATGCCGGCGATATCGTTGCATACACCAGTGGAGGTCTCGTTCTGGGTCGCCAGCACCACTTTAACATCAGGATTCTGACGCAGCTTTTCTTCGACCACCGAGAGGTCCACATCTTTGCCGTAACCAAAATTAACCTCTATAAGCTCGGCGCCATAAGCCCTGGCAATATTGGCAAAGCGTTCCCCGAAATTACCGGTGATCAAGGCCAGGACCTTGTCTCTGGCGCTTACTGTATTGGCGATGGCTGTTTCCAGCGCGCCTGTCCCGGAATTGGTTATTACAAAGATATCATTTTGGGTCTGAAAAACCCTTTTCAGCTTTTCAACAATCCGCTTGTGCATCCGGGCAAATTCATCGGTACGGTGCCCGCCTACCGGCCTGGACATGGCGGCATACACGGACGGGGGAACAGGCGTAGGACCCGGCATCATCAGGTATTGTTTGTCTTGCACTTGTAAAAAACTCTCCCTTCTTAACCAAAACAAAATTTTACAGTATGCATTGCGCTCATAAAATAATGAACCTCTCGTCCCCTTAAATTAATAGGGACGAGAGGTTTCTCCCGCGGTGCCACCCTTTTTGACCGGAATCCTCCGGTCCTCTTGAGCATGTTCTAACGGGAACTACCGTGCCTGCCTACTTCTGCTTTCAGCAAGCCCCCTCCAGGGAGCCAATTTCATCTGCGCCGCTCCTGCCGGTTTACAGCCACCACCGGCTCTCTGAGAGGATTTACGACGGATTACTCTACCCTTTCACCGGGTTTATAGTGGGAACAATCCCCTATAATTAAATAAACTTGTTTAAAATATTACTACACATGACAGCAATATGCAATAGGGATACAAAATAACAATATATTCTCAATATTTACATACATGATAATACCTTATGCTAAATGCAATTTTCCAGAAAATAACGGTGCACCCGCAAGTCGCCGGTCAATTCCGGGTGAAAACGGCTTTACAGGAATCACCGGGGCACTGCCCAGCAAGCCGCCGTATTCGACGTAATCGCCCACTTTTTTACCCACCGCGGGAATCATCCGTACAGCGGTGGTTTTTTTGTTAATCATGCCTATGGCTGCTTCATCTGCAATAATCGCGGCGATTGTCTCTGCCGGTGTATCACCTGGTACGGCGATCATATCCAACCCGACCGAGCATACACAAGTCATAGCCTCAAGCTTTTCCAGAGTAAGAGCGCCAGCCTCGGCGGCACGGATCATGCCGGCGTCTTCGCTAAGAGGAATGAAAGCCCCTGAAAGGCCTCCAACGTAGGATGAGGCCATGGCGCCGCCTTTTTTAACAGCGTCATTCAAGAGGGCCAGCGCGGCCGTGGTCCCGTGCGTACCGCATATTTCAATGCCCATTGCTTCCAGGATCTCGGCAACGCTGTCCCCGATCGCCGGGGTGGGAGCCAGCGATATGTCGACAATGCCAAAGGGAACCCCAAGTCTTTCTGCGGCGGTTCGCCCTACCAACTCACCCATCCTGGTAATCTTGAAAGCGGTTTTCTTGATAGTTTCGGCCAGCACTCCAAAGTCTGCTCCCTTAACAGTTTCAACCGCCTTTTTTACTACACCGGGACCGCTTACACCGACGTTGATGACGCACTCCGGCTCGCCGATACCGTGAAAGGCCCCCGCCATAAAAGGGTTGTCCTCCGGCACATTGGCAAAAACAACCAGCTTGGCGCATCCCAGCCCGTCCCGGTCAGCCGTAAGCTCTGCGGTTTTTTTTATAACCTGGCCCATGCGGTATACCGCGTCCATATTTATTCCGGCATGAGTTGTCGCCACATTTACGGAGGAGCAAACCCTGGTTGTGACGTCCAGCGCTTCAGGGATACTGTCGATCAGGCGGTGGTCGGCTCCGGTAAACCCTTTATGCACCAGCGCGGAATAGCCGCCGATAAAATTGACCCCGACAGCGGCGGCAGCATCGTCCATGGTCCTGGCGAAGTCAACCATATCACCCTTTACGCTGCTTTCGGCGACCAGGGCCATGGGTGTCACCGAGATCCTCTTGTTGACAATGGGCAGGCCGTATTCGCGCTCTATCTGCTCCCCGGTTTTGACCAGTTGGCCGGCCAGTCTCGTGATTTTGTCATAAATTTTGGTCCTCGTCTGGCGGGAGTCCGGTCCGGCACAGTCCCGCAGACTGATACCCATGGTAATCGTGCGGATATCAAGGTTTTCCTCCTGCACCATCTTGATAGTTTCCATTATCTCCTGTAAGGTGAGCATCTTATTCCCCCCCGGCTAAATCCTGTGCATGAATTTGAAGACATCTTCGTGCTGAGCATCGATCCTCACACCCAGTTCAAGTCCCTTTGCGGCCAATCTTTCCTTTAAGGTGCTCAAGTCCACAGGGCTGCCGGACATATCCGCAACCATGACCATCACCAGAAATTCCTGCAAAATGGTCTGGCTGATGTCCAGAATATTAATGCCGTTTGACGCGAGTACCTGGGCCACTCCGGCGATAATGCCCACGCAGTCCGGCCCCACGACGGTAACTATGACCCGGTTCCCCTTTGATTCAGTCTTCTTAAGCTCCGCAAGCATCATAGTTCTCCCCTTTAACAAAAAAATTAAAGCTGGCGGCCAGCTTTGCTTACGCATATAGAGTATGCGATATTCCCACGAAATATGGGGAAATATAAAATAATCTTAACCTTGGCTGATCTAAAAGTCAAACCTTTTTACGGGCGCCTGACGCAGGCTTATTATGCAAAAGCTGCAAGTTGGGTAGTGTGTGAAGACGTGGATAATTGCAACACTGGAGTTTGAAAGCTTCAAAGTTCCAGCCCTCGAAGAAACCTACCGCCGCTTGTACTCCGGCCTCGAATAACGCATCCTTTTCCTTGTTGATGGTGTCAAAATCAGTAGTCTTAATCCCAAGCGAGGGTATTGAAATGGTGCGGAGGCTGCTTTTGAGGTTCGACTCATGGATTTTGTCATGAGCTTCCAGCATAGTTGAAAGTATGGCTTTGAAAAGGTCGAAGGGGTTGTTGATGCGCGAGGGTTCGGTTTGATCTTCCTCCACAATTTTAAAGCCAAAAGTCGGCCAGGCGGGGACATCATCGTCGTCGAATACCCAGACTGGAAAATTGCTGAGTACTCCACCATCAATTAAATAGTTTAGTTTCTGTCTATTTTTCAAACTGCTGGAAACAATGCGGCAGGGTTCAAAAAAGAAGGGAAGTGAGGAACTCATCCTTACTGCCTTGCATACTTCCATGCTGTCAGGATCAATACCGTAGTCTATGAAATCGTAGGGCAGCCTTAACAGCTTGCGCCTGGTGACATCTGTGGCGGTAACAACAAGTTTGTAGTGGCGGATAGGATCGCTGTCATACTCTTTCTGGACAAGGTCTTTAAATGTGACAATCCCTTTTGCGGCCAATAATCCCCGGATCAGGCTTTCCAGGTGATTTCCCACGTAAAGACCGTGCTTGAACCACAGGTTAAGCGCATGACCGATAATGGGTATTCGTCCCACCCAGTCAACATCCTTTAAGTATCTGAAATCAAGTTTCCAGATCTGCTCTTTAATTTCAAGCGCCGAATACCCCGCCGCAACCAGGGCTGCGATGATTGCGCCGGCAGAAGAGCCAGCCACGTTTACCCACTGGTAACCCCGCCTCTCGGCTTCAAAAAGAGCGCCTAGCATACCGAAGGCTTTAACGCCGCCACCTTCAAAAATTGCATCAGCCTTTTTCTTCAAAATTATCACCCCCTCCGAAAAATATTATTGAGCCGTGTTGAAAAAGGTGACAATTATATTTAACTTACTTTAATCGGGCTAATGCTTGTGTTTTATTGTTGACAGAACACGTGTTCTGATGTAGTATGATAACAAACATATGTACGACAAGGGGGCGTCTTGATGGATAGAGTTATGAGAATTAAAGAAGAGTATGCGTGTTATACGGACTTCGTGTTGATCGACCGGTTATTGGATTGGTTGGAGAGGGAGGACGGGGAGCTGGAGATATTGGCGGGTTTCTGGCTTTGCCTGGCTGCTGTGACCTACTTTGCCGCACATCTGGTCCGGGCTTTCATGAGGTGATAGTTGCCGCAACAATAAAATAAAAAGCCCCCCGAACCCGGAAGCCTTGATTTTAATTGGTGCGGCAGAAAGGACTTGAACCTTCACATCCTTACGGACACAAGAACCTGAATCTTGCGCGTCTGCCAATTCCGCCACTGCCGCATGTAGAGCTGTGAATTTTTGAAGTAAGTATTTCTGAATATTTACTTGGGGAGGTTTATAATTTATTTAAAAGTTTCTTGAATTTCTTCAATCCAGACTTTGCCTTCCAACCCGTCAGTTGATTTGTTAATTTTTTCCAACACAATCTTATATCCATCGACTTCACAAATTTCTGTGCACTCAAAATTATCTTTAACCCAGGAAAATTCCTTGTTAATCTCTTCACTTTTTTTTTGAAATAAATCATCGGTATCTTTAGCTACTTTAAATTCACCTTTTTGAGCATATTCGCAAAGCCAATAGAGTTTCATCGTTCACTCTCCTTTTTTAAGGTAATTGTACCATAATTTTGATTGGGCGTAAATTTTAAATATCGGCAATATTAGAGGGTGACAACAAAAAGGCTAGAACCCTGTGTAAGTGTTCTAACCCTGAAAAAAATATTGGTGCGGCAGAAAGGACTTGAACCTTCACACCCTTACGGGCACAAGAACCTGAATCTTGCGCGTCTGCCAATTCCGCCACTGCCGCATACAATTAAATTTATTCCGGCGAAAACCGCATAGATACTATAGCATAATTATTAATGACCTGTCAACAGCCATGAAGTCTGTAAATTAAGGGATTTGACTTTAACCTGTGTCATTAATTCACTTTAAAACGGCGCATTTCATTTGCCGTTCAGGGGCAACCTTTAACTTAAAGAAAGGGAGGCGCTTATGGGCAAAAGGGTGAAAGGTGTTTTAAAGGGATGTAAAGTCCCGTCGACTGCAACAATGGGCTATAAGGAAACATGGGATATGGGCAAGGCGGCCAACTCCAAGAAAAGGTGGAAGTTGACCCCCCCTGACAGGCCCAGCGTATAAAAATTTAGCATATCAAAACGGGGTTTGGCTATCCGGTCGAGCCCTGTTTGATTTTATGCTATTAATATTTGTTAACATATCGACAGCAACTGGACTATTTGACGTTTTCCGGATATGATAACCTTGGCCTCCCAAATTTGCTCCCGGAGCGTGTGTACCATGGACAGGGAAGAAGATTACTATGGGCTTGAAGATGGCTATGCAGAGGAAAATACTGACGGTGAAGAAAATACTGCCGGCCGGCCGGCTCTTTTTAGGTTTGCTGCACTAATAACGCTTTTGGCTTTTATCGGTCTTGTTGCTGCCACATCCCTCCAGTCATTCGGGAACGCTCCGTTAGCTGAGCTAATTACCGAATCGCTTCACCTGAAAAAAGATATAGATAATGAAATGATGCAGGCTGTGGTGCAGGTCCAGGTGGTGGCACGTAAAAATGGTTCCTCTATCACAGTGGAGCAGAAGCGCGGTACTGGGTTTAATATCAACCCGCAGGGGGTAATTGTCACCAATCACCACGTGGTTGAGGACGCGCTAAACGTGGTGGTGGAATTCCCTGACGGCAGAGTTTTCAAAGCCGTTAACTGGTCCGGCAGGTCGGAATATGACCTGGCGGTAATAAACCTCGACGGCGCCGAGTTGCCGGTGGTTGCCCTGGATGCACGGTGCGCGCCCCAGCCAGGTGACAGGATCAGGGTAGTTGGCAACCCGCTTTCACTCAACAATATTGTTGTTGAAGGCACGGTGCAAGAGTACCTGATTGTTAGGGGCAAAGCAGAGCAGGTATTCACCATTGACGCCCCTATTTATGCGGGAAACAGCGGAAGCCCGGTCTACAACCGGAACGGTCAAGTGGTCGGGGTGGTCTTTGGCACTATGCATCGTACCGAGAACGGTAAGGAGAAGGTTATAGGCCTGGCTATTCCAATTATTGAGGTGTTGAGCTTAACCGGTTAGTTACCAGGTGAAACCTCTACCTTTTACCTCTACCGTTTCGGTGATATAGATGAAAGCCTTTTTATCAATTGAATGCACGATTTCTTTGACCCTGGGGATTTCATAATGACTGACGACACAGCTAATCACTAGCTTTGGTTGTCCTGAATATGCTCCCTGACCCTCCAGGTAGGTTACCCCCCGGCGCATTTCATGCATGATGCGGTCAGCAATTTCAGAGCTTTTATCTGAGATGATCATGACTGACTTGTTGTGGTTAAACCCTTCTATAACCGTGTCGATAACTTTCCCCCCAACCCACATGCTGATGGCGGTATACATGGCAATCTTCAGGTCGAAAAAATACAGTGAGGGGAGCAACACCGCGATGTTGCAATAGAAGGAAGTAGCCCCAACGGAAATGTTCTTCTTTTTTTTCGCGATCATAGATATGATATCGGTTCCTCCGGTGGAGGCTCCATATTTTAATACGATGCCGCTGCCCAGACCTGTGACAATGCCGGAGAAAAGGGAGGCCAGGAACAGGTCAAGCCCGTATACAGGTATGTATGGTCTGGATAGAGGCAGGACGAGAATGAGCACGATTGTTCCTGCGGCGCTGTAAATGATAAACTTGTGGTCAAGTTCCTTCAGACCCCAGATAAAAATAGGTAGATTTATGAGAAAAATACCAAGGTAGACAGGAAAGCCGGTAAGATAATTGATCATCAGGGACAGGCCCGACACTCCCCCCGACAGCAGCCCGTAGGGGATAATAAAGGCGTTGATCGAAATTGCAATTAAGGCGGCGCCGGTGGCAATGCCCGCCAGCCTTATTGAGACTTTTTTCCCGGCTCTGCTGAGCCTGGCCAGTTTTACCCTTGTTTTTCTCTTCATGGGTGAAATTATAGCACCATCCTCTAACTCAATCAATTAATTATAAAATATTATGGCCATCTCCTTTAACCCCGATCGGGCAGCCACGAGCCCTTTTTAAGGTCCTACATAACTTGGGCCTTTTGTACTATTTACTTGCACTATTAAAAAATATATAAATAAGGTTGCAAAATCTTTCGTATAAAGGAATGATTAATCCAGAGTTTATCGAATATCTATCGAAAAGGTAAAGAGGTCCGACTAATGTTAGACATTAATGCACTCGACCGGATTCTCAATCAAATATTTAAGGATACGCTGGATGCGCTTGATCGCAGGAAAATTCAGGTATACAATGTCTTGGAAAACTCACGCCTGGAGTTTGCCAGGCTGACAGAAGAGTTAACCAGGGTTAAAAAGGAACTTTTGGAAGTTCGGGCGCAGGTGGATGATTTATCCTATAAAGGGAAAAAAGCCACTCTGCGTTTGATGGAAATTAAGAAAAATTTTAACAAGTATACCGACGAGGTTATTAAAAACGTTTATGACCATACTTATAACCTCCAATTGGAAATATTCAAGCTGGGTGAGAAAGAAAAGGCTTTAGAGCAGCAATGCGCTCAAATTGAAAAGAGCTTGCAACAGTTTCGGGAGACTGTAGCGCGGGCTGAAAAAATAATCGCTCAGGTCGGTGTTGTTTACAGTTTTCTGGGTAGTGGGCTGAATGACCTCAGTTCGAAAATTGGCGAGTACCGGCAAGCGCAGCACCTTGCCCTGAGCATCATCAAAGCCCAGGAAGAAGAACGTAAGCGGCTGGCGCGGGAAATTCACGACAGCCCGGCTCAATCCATGGCCAATATTGTAATGAGGGCGGAGTATTGCCTGAAACTTCTGGACCTGGACCCGGCTAAAGTCAGGGAAGAGCTGGTCGCTTTACAGGAACTGGTCCGCATGAGCCTCATGGACGTCAGAAAAATCATTTTTGACTTAAGGCCCATGGTCTTGGACGACCTGGGGTTGGTTCCCGCTATAAAAAGATACCTCAGCGACTGCAGGCTGCAGAACGAACACCCAATAGAATTTCTTTTCTTTGGGCAGCCGAGACGACTGGACACTTCTGTCGAGGTAGCTTTGTTCAGAATTGTGCAGGAAGCGGTAACCAACATTAGAAAGCATGCCCAGGCTAACAATGCTCTGGTTAAGGTAGAAGTGCTTGAGAACAAGATAAATATACATATCAAGGATGACGGTCTCGGCTTTGAGCAGGATAAGGTGATGGTAGAGCGGTCCGCTGAGGGATACGGTCTGGTTGGCATAAGGGAGAGAGTGCAGCTTTTAAAAGGAGAGATGAGTATCACCTCTTCTCCCGGTAATGGTACGGCATTATGTGTTTCGGTCCCTACAGACTATTAATGCTTGTCATAACTTCGTTATTTGGGGGGAAACCGGTTCTATGGAGAAAGTAAAGGTGTTGATCGTCGACGATCATGCTCTGGTTAGAGAAGGGTTAACCAAAATTTTATCGACCGAAGAGGTCATCAAAGTTGTGGGTGAGGCCGAAAATGGCGCTCAGGCCGTTGAACAGGCTTTCCGAATGCAGCCGGACGTGATTCTGATGGATATCAATATGCCGGTTACCAACGGAATTGAAGCTACCCGGGCGATTAAAAATGAGAAACCTGAGATCGGTATAATTGCCTTGACTATCCATGACCAGGAGGAATACCTTTTTGAATTGATCAAGGCGGGAGTGTCCGGCTATATTTTAAAAGATATCAGCCCCAGCGTTTTAATCCAAACCATTCTGGGGGTGGCCAGAGGAGAGTCATTTATCACTCCGTCCATGACGGCCAAAATGTTTAATGAATATGCCCGGCTGTCATCTCAAAACCAACTTGGGACCTCGTCAGAGAGACTGACCAGGCGTGAATTCGACGTGTTGAGACTGGTTGCGCACGGGGAAAACAACCGTGCCATTGCCAAGAAATTATTTATCAGCGAGAAAACAGTAAAGAACCACTTGACCAACATATTTCAAAAACTGGGGGTAGAGGACCGGACCCAGGCAGCCATCCATGCAGTCAAAAACAGACTGGTCAAAATCTGATTCCAATCAAAACCACATTGCCAGGAATCCAGCCCGTGAAAAAACGCGGGTTTTTTTGTGTTGGTGAAATTATAGGACCTATATCCCATAAAAAGCCGGTTAATGTCGTTAATAAAATGAGACTGGAGAATCATGTCATAAAGACAAGCAGGTAGTAAAATTATTTCAACAAGCCAGCAGGGAAAGGGTGGATATAAATGAAGAGCCTGGTCAGAAAATTTTCTAAGGAAGAGGCCGGCCAGGGGTTGGCGGAATACGCATTTATCTTGATGCTGGTGGCGATGGTGGCCATAGCGGCTCTAAAAACGATGTCTAGTGGAATCATCAATGCTTTTAGCGACACTACTGAGAATTTCAATTAGTTGGGCATAAGAGCTATAAAAAAAACCAAAAAAGAAAGGTGGTGTAAATAATGACCAATATCTTAAAAACACTGATTGTTGAGGAAAAAGGTCAGGGGATGGCGGAATATGGTTTGATACTTGCACTTATTGCGGTTGTTGTTATTGGCGCCCTGCAGCTTATGGGTACTACCATTAGCGACAAATTTGGAGAAGTCAATGGCGGTCTAACCGGCACTGAAACCAGCACTGACTAATCAGAAGTTACAAAAATGCTTATTGAAATTACAGTAAATGGCCCTACTTGAGCTTCCTTGAGTAGGGCCGCACTCTAAAAACCAAGGACAACAAACATGTTGAGTGATGTTATTTTGTTTAGTGTATTGGCAATCTGCCTTTATACAGATGTTTCCTATAGAAAGATTTATAATTTTGTTCTTCTGCCCGCCTTCATTGCAGCCGTCATATACCATCTCCTGACCGGCGGGTTGGGCCAGAGCTGGTGGGCGGTACAGGGTTTTATACTGGGAATTGCCCTGCTGGTTATACCTTTCACGATGGGCGGCATAGGTGCGGGAGACGTTAAGCTTCTTGGTATTATCGGAGTTTTAAAGGGACCTGATTTTGTGGTTGTGGCTTTTCTCGCAAGCGCCATTGTGGGTGGGATTATGTCGGCAGTTTATTTGATAAAGCAGAAAAAAATACGGACTACCCTGGAGAAAATAGGATATAACGCATATTTACTGGCTATGGGAGCACCACGAATAAGGGGGAAGGTTTCTATCGACGACAGTCAGACAGCGGTTACCATCCCTTATGGAGCGGCTATTGCCGCATACTTCACGAGGTGATCTTGATGCATTTTATTAGGAAGCTGATTAAAAACAAACAAGGGCAGGCACTGGTGGAGCTGGCGCTGGTACTTCCCATTTTACTCATGTTGGTCATGGGCACAGTTGAATTTGGAAGGATATTTCATTCCTATCTGCTCATAACAAACGCTACCAGGGAGGGCGCCCGTGCCGGTATAGTGGGTTTGGACGATACTGCCATTAAGACAAAGGTCAAGGAGGTTTCTGTTTCACTGGGCCTAACGGACTCTCAAATTTCAATTGAGCCTGGCCAAAGCTCCAGGGTAAGGGGTGTTCCACTGACGGTCCGGGTCAATTATTCCATAGGCCTGATAACGCCAATCGTGGACGCAGTCGTTCCCAACCCATTCCCTCTAACAGCCTCAACAACGATGAGGATAGAGTGAAGACGGAGGTGAATATGAAAAGTTTAATAAAATTTTTCAGGCATTTTACCAGTGACCAACGGGGAATGGCCCTGATTTTGGTAGCTGCCGGCATGGCGGCTTTTACCGGCTTCATGGCTCTGGTAACTGATATCGGACTGCTTGCGCTTAACAAGCAAAGACTGGTCAACGCTGTGGATGCTGCTGTCTTGGCCGGAGTCCATGAACTGCCGGTCAACCCGGAACAGGCCAGGGTGGTAGCTGTAAACTATGCTTTGCAAAATGGCGTCAGTCCGGTGGATACATTGGTGGGGACCTACCTGGGCCGCTCTAACACAAAACTAACAGTAGCCGCCACAAGACAGGTGGATTTTATCTTTGCTCGGCTCCTGGGTTTCAATTCAGGCGCCGTAAGCGCCTCGGCAACAGCCGGCCTTTCAGGTGTCAGCGCCTTGAACGGGGCGGCTCCACTGGCAATATCCGAAAGACCTTTTGAATTCGGTGTCTCCTATACTTTGAAGGTAGGAGCGAACAGTGATGACCCACCGCTGGGCCCGGGGACTTTCGGAGCTCTTTCCCTGGGGGGAAGCGGAGCGTCAAATTACGAAGATAATCTGAAGTATGGTTATAAAGGTACACTCCACGTGGGCGATGTGGTTAACACGGAAACGGGAAATATGTCTAACCCAACCATGCGTGCTGTTGACTACCGGCTGGGACTCTGCACTCATTACCCGGCCTGCACTCCTACCCATTTTGACCCGGGGTGTCCTAGGATACTTCTTATACCTGTCTATAGAGAAAACTATGAAGCTAACGGGCAGATAAAGAATATTACCATATCAGGATTTGCTGCTTTTCTGGTAGACCACGTGGCCGGGCAGGGAACAGAGAGCAATATTTATGGCTCTTTTATCAGGTTGGTGGCTGATGGAGAGACCTCTTCCGGGCAAGCTGACTACGGTTTGCTGGGCGCCAAACTAATTGAATAAACAAGGCGGTAGATAACAGTGAAAAACAAGATCATTTTAATCCTGGCCGTCGCCGTCGGTCTGGCCGCAGCCGGCGGCATCTATACATTTTTGGATGGACTTAAAAAGACTTACGTGGTAAACGGAGATTTTGTAAAAGTAGTAACTGCCCGCCAGCGTATTCCAGCGAGGACACAGGTTACGGCTCAGATGCTTGAATTGACAGAAATCCCCGCCAGGTATATTAACGAGCGGGCAGCGGTTGACACCAATGAGGTCATCGGTAAAATCGTGAAGTCGGACATCTTGTCCGGGGAGCAGGTCTTAAGGGATAAACTGGCCAAGGACAAGGAATACTCCGACGGACTTTCCTTTGTGATCCAACCCGGCAAACGGGCCGTTACTGTGGCGGTGAACCAGGTCTCCGGTATTGCAGGACTAATTAAACAGGGCGACCGGGTGGATGTATTTGGGACCTTCGACGTGCAGGGGCAGAATCAGGAAAAAGCCAGTTTCACCAGCCTCTTGATCCAGAACGTGGATGTACTCAGTGTCGACCAGTCAGCCATCCAGGACGCAGCCGGCGGTCAGGACGCAAAAAAGGCTAGCGCGAGCGAGCATACTATAACCCTGCAGGTGACGCCGGAACAGGCCCAACCCCTGATCCTTTGTTCGGAAAAAGGCACGATCAGGTTAAGCCTTCGCCAGGCTACCGACCAGAATATCATTACACTGCCGTCAATCAGGACGAACCAACTGGTGCACTAAAGGAGGTCAATCGCGTGAGCCAGACCAGCGTACTCGTTGTTGACGATATCGCCAATGTCCGTGAAGATATCAAGCGGTTGCTTTACTTTGAGGAGGACATCACGGTTGTCGGAGAAGCGGGCGACGGGGAAGAAGCCCTCAGAATGGCTGAAAATCTCAAACCTGACGTAGTTCTGATGGATATTAACATGCCGGGCATGGACGGGATCATGGCTTCTGAGAAAATATCCAACCAGATACCCGAGACTGCTATTGTCATTATTTCCATTCAGGGGGAACCGGAGTACCTGAGAAAGGCCATGGCTGCGGGAGCCAGAGACTACCTGGTTAAACCTTTCAGCTGTAACGAACTGGCTGAGACCATACGTCGCGCCAACAACAGCTATAAAATCAGACCCAGGCGTTCTTTATCGCCGCCCGTTGCAACAGCGCCGCCGGAAGCGGAACCACCGGATAAGAGGATAATTGCTGTTTTCTCGAGTAAAGGTGGTGTAGGAAAGAGCACGGTTTCCTGCAATATGGCGGTTAGCCTGGCCCAGGAGACCCAAAAGAGGGTGGCGCTGGTGGATTTAGATCTTCAGGGCGGTGATGACGCAGTGATGTTGAACCTTTCCCCCAAGGGTACTATTGCTGAAATGGTGCAGGAAGAGGAGCAGTTGGAATACTCCCTGCTTAACAGTTATTTGGCGCCGCATATGTCCGGAGTCAAGGTGCTCCCGGCTCCCTTCCGGCCGGAGCAGGCTGAATTGATTACAGCTGCCCACGTGGCTGAGATCCTCACCCTGTTAAAGGCCAATCACGATTACATCGTTATTGATACGTCACCGCTCTTTAACGATTTGAATTTAAACGCCCTGGAAATGGCCGATGACATACTATTAATCTTCACCCGTGACCTTCCGGCCATTAAGCACGTTAAAACTGACCTCGAGGTTCTGGAAACGCTGAACCAGTCACACAAAGTCAAGCTGGTTCTGAACAAGTCCACCCAGGACTATGGAATCAAGATTGCAGATTTGCAAAAACACATGAATGCTTCACCTGCAGCCATATTGCCTTTTGATGAGAAAACCGTCCTATCTTCAATAAATAAGGGACACCCGTTTGTCCTGACCAGCGCTAACAGCAGGATTGCCCAGAGTATCAAGGAACTGGCCGCAGAATTTGAAACAGCCACGGCAATTGCTCAAGATAAAGCAGTTAAAAAATCTCTTTTTAATAAAATTTTTAGTATCTAAACCATTCATCTTAAGAAAGGGAAGAGCAAATGTCACTTTTGGCCAGAATCGAAAAACAAAAAGTTGCTCAAACAGAAATAAAAGGGAACTCATTAAAGAAATTACCTTTGGTAAAGAAAGACCCTTATGAGAGCCTGAAGACATCCATTCATAAGAGGATTATCGAAGATTTAAAGGACTTAGCGGCTCCCGACAGTGAAAAAACGCAGGAGGATTTGGCCAGGAGAATTGAGGGAATGGTCTTAGCACAGCTGGAAGCTGAAGAAAACAGTATACCCCGCCTGGATCGTTTGCGCATCGCCAAGGAAATCTCTGACGATGCTATCGCTTTTGGCCCGATTACTTCACTTTTAAATGACCCGGAAGTAACAGAGATTATGGTCAACGGCCCGGACAAAATATATGTGGAGAAAGAAGGAAAGATAGAATTAACCGACCTGTTTTTCCGCAATAGCGGACATGTCATGCATATTATTGAAAAAATCGTAAGCCCTTTGGGCAGGCGGATTGACGAAAGTATGCCGATGGTCGATGCCCGCTTGCCGGACGGTTCCAGGGTCAACGCCATCATCCCCCCGCTTAGTTTAAAAGGGCCTGCCATCACCATTCGTAAATTCTTCAAGGATCCTTTGACTATCGATAACCTGATCGATTTTGGTACGATTACCTCACAAATTGCAGGTTTCCTTGAGGCTTGTGTTAAATCCAGGCTAAATATACTTGTTTCGGGGGGGACAGGCAGTGGTAAAACCACCACGCTCAATGTATTATCTTCATTTATTCCCAATGATGAGAGAATTGTAACGATCGAGGACGCGGCGGAACTTCAATTAAGGCAGGAACATGTGATTACGCTGGAAAGCCGCCCGCCCAATATTGAAGGCAAGGGAGCTATAACCATCCGTGATCTGGTGCGCAATGCTCTCCGCATGCGCCCGGACCGTATTGTTGTCGGGGAAGTCCGCAGCGGTGAAGCGCTGGATATGCTTCAAGCCATGAACACCGGTCACGACGGTTCGTTAACCACCGGCCACGCCAATACGCCGCGGGACATGCTCTCAAGACTTGAGACAATGGTTTTGATGGCCGGTATGGAGCTGCCGGTTAAGGCCATCAGAGAACAAATTTCCTCTGCTGTTGATTTGATTATCCAGCAGAGCCGGATGAAGGACGGGTCGCGTAAAATCACTCACCTTACTGAAGTGCAGGGAATGGAAGGAGATATTATTGTATTGCAGGATATTTATCTCTATAAGCAGGAAGGCATCGATCCTGAAGGCAAAATTCAGGGACGGTTCATTGCCACAGGAATCAGGCCAAAGTTCATCAATAAGCTGGAAGCACACGGGATTAACATACCCTTTGAGGCCTTTGATCCATCTATACTGTAATAAATGACGGGAGGTCATTAAAGTGTCTCTTACGACCATCTTTGGCCTGGTTTTTCTTTCTATGCTGCTTTTTTTTCTGGGTTTTAAACAACTGAAGGCAGGGGAGCAGGAACAAATAGCCCTGCGGATGCACAGGGTCATCGGTGACCGGATGAAAGTGATGGTGGAAAAGGTTAAAGCAAAGAGGAGCGCCGGGGGGGGCCACAGGTTACTGGAACTGACAGGCAGGTTGTTTATTGCCAGCAAGCTTAGTAATAAGTTTGAGGGAGAATTGAACAAAGCGGATATTCCGTTAAAGGGAGAAGAATTTATGGGGCTGATGCTGATCCTTGTTGTTGCCGGTGGACTGTTGGCCACTCTTGCCACCAAGAACCCGGTGTTTGGGATTTTTGCAGCTGTCCTTGGCGGTTACCTGCCCTTATTCGGACTCCGCAGAGCCAAGTTGAAGAGGCTTACCAAGTTCAACGGGCAGATTGGGGATGCCCTGGTGATTATGGCCAATGCGATGCGCTCGGGGTTCAGTTTTCTGCAAGCTATGGATATGGTGCGCAAAGAACTGCCCAGTCCGATATCCAAGGACTTTGGCGCTGCCCTCCAGGAAATGAATTGGGGCACTCCGACTGAGGAGGCGTTGCTCAATATGGCAGCCAAGACCAACAGCGAAGACCTTGAACTGGTGATCACAGCCGTCATGATTCAGCGTCAGGTAGGGGGGAACCTGGCCGAAGTGCTTGACAGTATTGCTTCTACGATCAGGGAGAGAGTACGGATTCAAGGTGAAATAAAGACATTGACCGCTCAGGGACGTGTCTCCGGCTTGATTATTGGTCTTCTTCCCATTTTTTTAACGGCGGCAATATATTTTATCAGTCCTGAATACATAAAGGTCCTGTTTGTCAATAAAGTAGGTTTACTATTGGTTTTTCTTGCTGTACTGTCACAGGTTTTAGGGCTGACTATTATCAGCAAGATCGTCAATATTCCGGCTTAAGGAGGGAATTCTTTTTTGCTGGTATTAATCATCGCAGCTGTCTTTTGTGAAACCATACTACTTACCCTATTGTTACATAGCTTTACATGTAAGGGCCGCCGGGAGATTGAACAGAGGGTTGTTGAAGTGGTCAGCCGCAAGGCGCCAACAGTAAGAGACCTGGAGTTAAAGGCGCCCTTTTATCGACGGGCTGTCAAACCCATACTGGTTAAGATGTCTTTATGGATGACAAAAGCCTTGCCGGCTGAAAAAGAGGTTCAACTTGCCCATAAGTTAGTCAAGGCCAACCTAAATGAAGCCATCGCGCCCAGAGAGCTCCTGGTGGTCAAATATCTGGCTGCTATCGGCGTCGCCGCTCTGTTGTGGATGTTCTCCGGTATGCTGGGTAAAAGCTTTATACAGACAGTGATTATGGGTGCTGCCGGCCTGGGACTGGGCTGGTATATGCCGGATTTTTATATTAATAATAAGGGCTCAACACGCGTGCGGGAAATTGAAAAATCCTTGCCGGATGTTCTGGACCTGCTTACTGTAAGCGTGGAAGCCGGTCTGGGATTCGACGGGGCATTGATGAAGGTTGTGGAGAAAACTAAAAACGCCCTGTCTCATGAGTTTACGTTGATGTTGAAGGAAATAAAGATGGGTAAACCAAGGATTGAAGCTATGAGAGATATGTCCACCCGGGTTGGTGTAGATGATTTGTCGACTTTCACCGGATCGATTATTATGGCCGACCAGTTGGGGGTGAGTATAGGGAATATTCTACGCCTGCAGTCCGACCAGATCCGGCAGAAACGCCGTCAGCGGGTTGAAGAAATGGCCATGAAGGCTCCCGTAAAAATGTTGATCCCCATGGTGCTGTTTATTTTTCCGGCTATTTTTGTAGTTTTGTTGGGGCCTGCGGCCATTAAGATCGCCAATACCTTTTAAAGAAACGTATCAAGAGGTAAAAATAATGCAGTTAATGAATATAACTAACGGGGCAGTATTGGCTGAGGTTATTCGGGTAGCCGGTGATTTTAAAACAAGGCTGAAGGGCCTGATCGGCAGGACCGGCTTAAAAGATGATGAGGCTTTAATCATACAACCATGCAGCTCAGTCCACACATGTTTTATGAGTTTCACTATTGATGTAGTTTTTTTGAGTAGCGAGTTATATATTCTACGCACGATGGAGCACATGCGGCCCTACAGGTTCAGTCCCATCATAGCCGGTTCCCGCATGGTTGTTGAGCTGCCGGCCGGGAGACTTGCCGCTACCTCGACAGGAGTGGGGCACCAGTTGAAACTATTAGTCAAGGAGGCGTTATAATGAAAAAGCCTAAAATCGGCAAAAGCAACGCTCGTATGACCCGCTTATCGATAACTACCAAGATAGCCGTAGCCTTCAGCTTGCTCATAATGTTTCTTGTGTCGGTGGTGGCCGCATCAATAGTCCTAAAAAATCAGGCGCTCTTTAAAGCTGAGTTTCAAGAGAAAGGGTGGAGCATCGTCTATACCGCCCTTCCCTACTTCTCCAGCTACATGCAAAGCAACAACCTGGATTATATGAATAACATTGTTAAAGCTATCGGCAAGTACCAGGATATAAGTTATGTTGCGGTCCTGGACGAGTGGGGAAAAGTGCTCGTTCATACTGATGACAAGCAGGTCGGAACATGGTTTGGTGATGAAGATACTAAAAGCGTCATGGCTGAAAAATCCGATATCTTGAAGCTGCATTCAGACGATTCCGGCAAACCTTACCTGATGGACTTTTATGCTCCAATTAAGACTGCCGGAGGCGGCACTATAGGTTATTTCCGTTTGGGTGTAAGCCTCGCCGGCCTTACTATGCAGACCAGGCAAACGACCATAAATATTATTCTGATCTGCCTGGCTGCAATTATTGCCGGCATTTTTCTGTCCCAGCTTATAACCAAGAGAACTCTCAAAAAGCCCTTGCTGGATTTGACCGCTGCCACCGAAAAGCTGGCTATTGGAGACTTTTCCTATAAGGTCAATATTTACAGCCAGGATGAGTTGGGTGATTTGGCCAGGTCTTTCAACACCATGACCGTTCACCTGTCCAACCTGGTCCATTCGGTGAAATCCAGCGTGATAGACATCAATAAATCCGCTGAGCAAATTATCGGCCAGCTCCAAACTTCCGGCCGGACCAACAACAAGTTATCTCAGACCTTCGATTTATTAAAACAGGGAACAGAGGAGCAGGTGGCCATTTTAAAGCAATCTTCTTCCCTGGCGGAGCAGTTGTCTGAGCAGTCCAAAAACGCCATGGACGGGATCCTGCAAATATTAAGTGAAGTAAAAAAGACAGTTCAAGTGAGCGAAAAAGGGGTCAATGACATCTCCAGGGTCGGTGACAACATTCAGCAATCAGGCCGGTCTCTTGCCGGCACCCGGAACTTAATCAGGCAGGTGGATGAGAAAGCCCGGCAGTTTTCTCAAACCATCGCCGATTTTTCTGAGCTGCTCAAAAAAACCAACTCCTGCACTGTTCAGGTGGCGCTGGAGGCGGCCCGTTCGGGAAATGAGGAACTTGCTCGCGCTGCGGAGACCCTGCATGCCATCTCCGAGGAATCTGCGCAGCGGGTTAGCCAAATGTCCAGTGAGCTGGCTGATGTTGATAATACCTGGTCGGCTGCGGAAAAAGCCATGGATTCAAACATAAAAAGCCTCTCGGAAGGACAGGAGGCGGTCACTGAAGCTGGGGATTCTCTGGGAAAAGTAATGAGGTCTCTTCTGCAGAGCAAGGACTTTATCGAGGCTGTGGCTTCCTCAGCCCAACAGCAATCGGCCAACATTGAAGACATCATCCGGAGCCAGAGCGGTATCATTAACGGCTTGCTGAAATCAATCAAAAAAAGCTCCGGCGCCGGGAGCGATACCAAAGTTCAGATGGAGAACCTGCACGACATAGATTCCCTGACTAAAAAGTTGATCCGCATGGTTGACCGGCTCAATGTGCTGTCGCTGCAGTTTAAAACTCAATAATAAGGGTGATATTTACATAATATAACATGGATGAGAAAAAGGGAGATATTTTTTATCATAGGTCTTAATGGTTATAAAAATCAATTTTTCATAGAAGGAATTATGAAGTTAATGTCTAAATATTAAGCCGACATTTTAAGCCTTTTTTAAACAAATAATATTGAATGGGAAATGTTTTAGAAGTGAAAGTTATCGAACCAAAGGAAATGAAAGGAGGTCGCCCAACATGAGTGACAGCTTTTTCCAAAATTTAATTGATAATATCCCGTTATTAGTCAAAGTGTTAAACCACAACGGAACAGGCGCATTTTTTAATAAAGGTTGGTTGGAATTCACCGGCTGCACGTTAGAGCAGGAAATTGGAAGCGGGTGGTCGGATGGCCTGCATCCTGAAGACATTAAGGGTTATCTGAAAGCTGTTGAAGAAGCTTGTGGCAACCGCCAAAGCAACCGCTATGAATATCGCCTGCGGCGGGCGGACGGTGTGTACCGCTGGATTTTGGAAGAGGGTAAGCCGGTTACTTCACCCGGGGGAGGATTTGAGAGTTATATTTGTTCGGGCCTGGACATTACTGAACAAAAGCAGGCGCAGGAAAAAATTAGTAATAACTACTTTGATCAATTTACCGGGCTCCCCAACCGCCGCTTTTTTGACGATTACCTGAGGCGGGAATGGGGACGGGCAGCCCGCACCGTAAGATCACTTACCCTGGTGATGTGCGGCGCCGGCCACAACAGTCAGAAAGACAACAAATACCTTAAGCTGCTGGGAAGCGCAATTAACAAAGAGCTGAACCGCCCAGGAGACTTCCTGGCCCTTTACAGCGACGAAAAGTTTGTGGCTATTTTACCGGAAACAGACGCCCAAGGAGCGGCTGTGGTAGTGGATAGAATTCGGACAAGAGTTAAGACCCTGGAGCCCGGACACAGCCTTCCGGACATCGGGTTGATCAGCGCAGTCCCCACCATAGACGTTTCTACTGCTGCTGAACTGGTTGAACTGGCGGAGCAGGCTATGCAGCAGGAGAAGAAACAAAAGAAATAAAGTATATTGTTCATATGATTAACAAAATTTTAAAAGTATCACTTCCTTAGATCTGGTTAAAATAATTAAAACCGGATTAAAGGAGGTGCGCTGATGCCGGAAGGTATTAACTGTAAAATTGAAGAGTGCCATCACAACGATACCGGTAAGTGTCTTGCAGATAATATTGAGGTCAGGTCAAGTGTCGATAATAAGATTTGCAACATGTCTGAGAATACCTGTTGCGAAACTTTCAAACCCAAAATGTCTTAACTCAAAAAATTAACCCATCTGTTAAAAAGATGGGTTAATTGCTCTTTGCCCACAAGAAAAGCACAACGGCAAGCGCTCCTTCTTCCGGAAGCCTTGCCGTTTCTCCTTTTTCTGGTGGGCCATGAAGGACTCGAACCTTCAACCTGACGATTAAGAGTCGCCTGCTCTACCAATTGAGCTAATGGCCCATAAGTTTATTTTTGTGTTATTTTGGCTGGGGCGGCTGGATTCGAACCAACGAAATGCCGGAGTCAGAGTCCGGTGCCTTACCGCTTGGCGACGCCCCAATCATAATTTGGATGGTCGGGATGGAGGGATTTGAACCCCCGGCCTCTTGCTCCCAAGGCAAGCGCGCTAGCCAAACTGCGCTACATCCCGTAAAACTGATACAAAAATTATTATAACCAAAAATAATGTGTGCGTCAAGATATATAAAAAAATGTCCAGCTTACGCTGGACGGGGAGAGATAGAACTCACCAAAGCGGAGTAATAATAGTATTCTCAGGCTCATTTGAAAATATACTATAGTACTGTGAAAAATAGTTTAACCGATTTCAATACAATTTCAATGCTCTGTTTATCCGTTAAGACCAATTTCATAGCCATCTTAGGAATGAAATACTATAAAAGAATAATGTTTTGCCGGCGTTTTTGGACATGAAGTGATGAGCAGTTTTATTATGTTTTTGTGGTGGCTAAAGAGATTCTAATTGATTATTGGTGAGGAACCATGATACCATTATGCACGAGTATGTCTTCTTCAATTGGTATTGATTTGGTTGGCGTCCCTGATTTTTGTTAATATTTTACTTCATAATAGTCTAAATCTGCATGATAAAGGGTCTTGCTTACCAGATTTAAGTCTCCCGCCTGCAGTAGAAGGAATATTATATTTCTGTGTAGAAAAAAGTTTTTAATAACCAAAACACCAGGGTTGATCGAAAAGCTATAAAAAAAGCACATTAAAAATGCCAACCAGTAACCGGAGACATTCTCATACTTGCAGTATGGTCAAGCGTAATTAGCCTTTTCCTTTTTCCCTTATAAAAAATTTCTCTGCCGGAATTATTAGCCGAAAGCGTGAAAGGGGAAGTGAAATGACAGAACAGGTAAATTTCGAGCAGATCTACGACGGTTGCATTGAGCCCGGCAGAGAGCCCAAGAAATTATTCCAGTCCGTTTATGACGGCGCTATTACTGCATTAAGCTATGCGGAAAACCTGCTCGGCAAAGCCATCAGCCAGTATGGCGCCGAACATCCGGTTGGGTACCCGGATACGGCTTATTACCTCCCGGTCATTGCCTGCATGAGCGGTGAGCGGGTTACCACTTTAGGTGAACTGCCCCCGATTCTGAACCGGATGAGAGCGAGGGTAAAGGAAGAAAGAACCTTTCAAAACATGCTCCTATGGGGTGAGTCAACCTGGTACGCCGCCGAGATAATCGAAGCGCTGCGCTACCTTGAGCACACTCCTGAAAAACCGCTGCATGTACCGCCGTGGACCGGGTTTGTTGGGGATCCGGTCGTCCGCCAGTACGGCCTTAAGATGGTTGACTGGACGATCCCGGGTGAGGCAGTTATTATCGGCCGGGCCAGAACCTCCAAGGACGCCAAAATGATTGTGGACAGCCTGATGGCCAAAGGCATGATGCTGTTTTTGTGTGACGAGATCATTGAACAGTTACTCGAAGAAAACGTGAAGATGGGGGCGGAGTTTATCTCCTATCCCGTCGGTAAATTTACGCAGGTAGTCCACGCCGCCAACTATGCCCTGCGCGCCGGTATGATGTTCGGCGGTGTCCCGCTAGGGCAGAGGGAAGCGCAGCGGGACTACCAGCGCCGTCGCATCATGGCTTTTGTCCTCTACCTGGGTGAGCGGGACGTGGTCAAGGATGCCGCCTGTGCCGGAGCAATATTTGCTGGTTACCCCGTCATTACCGATCAGCCACTGGCTGATGACGAGCAGATAAAGGACTGGTTTATCTCAGAGCCCGACTACAAGAAAATAGTCCAGGTTGCACTGGAAACCAGGGGTATTCAGATCACCTCCATTGATATCGACGCTCCCATAACGATCGGACCGGCTTTTGAGGGCGAGAGCATCCGCAGGAAAGATATGCACTGTGAGTTTGGCGGGCAGCGGACCTCGGGTTTTGAGCTGGTGAAGATGGCAGGTGCGGATAAGATTGAGGACGGCAAGGTAAACATAATCGGTCCGGATATCGACACAGTAGAGACAGGCGCAAGCCTGCCCATCGGCATCTTGGTAGAAGTATGCGGCCGTAAGATGCAGGAGGACTTTGAGCCCGTGCTGGAACGGCGCATCCATTATTACGTCAACTACGGCGAAGGTATCTGGCACGTGGCCCAGCGGGATATCACCTGGGTACGGATTAGCAAAGAAGCTTACAATAAGGGCTTTCGTCTCAAGCACCTGGGGAATATCCTTTATGCCAAGTTTAAATCCGAGTTCCCTTCCATTGTTGACCGGGTTCAGGTTACGATTATTACGGATGAGGCTGCGGTGCTTAAAATGCGGGAGGAAGCGAGAGGGTACTACCAGAAAAGGGACGACCGCTTGCGGCAACTGCGGGATGAGACGGTAGACACTTTTTACTCCTGCACCCTCTGCCAGTCCTTCGCGCCGACCCACGTCTGCATGGTATCTCCCCAGCGTGTAGGACTGTGCGGCGCGGTAAGTTGGCTGGATGCCAAGGCCTCTTATGAGATAAACCCGCACGGTCCAAACCAACCTGTTCCCAAGGAGGGGATTATTGACGAAGTCAAAGGGCAGTGGCAGTCATTCAACGAATTTATCTTTCAAAACTCTCAGCAAACAGTGACGGCAGTCAACTTTTACACCGTCATGGAATACCCGATGACCTCCTGCGGCTGCTTTGAGTGTATTCTGGCCTTGGTCCCTGAATGCAATGGTTTTATGGTGGTCAGCCGGGAGTACGTCGGCATGACCCCAAGCGGCATGACCTTCTCAAATCTGGCCGGAGCCATTGGCGGAGGCGCCCAGATGCCTGGCTTCATGGGTATCGGCAGGTCGTATCTGTCCTCACCTAAGTTTATCCAGGCTGACGGTGGACTGGCAAAGTTGATTTGGATGCCCAAAGACCTCAAGGAAGACTTAAGAGAAAGGCTGGCGGAGGCAGCTGAGGCGGCAGGCCTGGGCCGTGACTTCGTTGACAGTATCGCAGATGAGACGATTGGAGCCGGCGGAGAAGAAATACTGCCCTTCCTGGAGGAAAAAGGCCACCCGGCACTGACCATGGAACCGCTCTTTTAGTTGATTTTTAAACCTTTATGCTTTATGCGGCGCTGGCAGAAAGATGAAAACATAGCGATGTTGGTGCGATTCCGATCGCACTTGCGCTGCAAGAAGTTTAAATAATTTGTACTAGCCTTATTTTATACTGTAAGTTCATGTGTGATGAATGATTCATCCCCATTTGTTTGTGTTCGGGATGTTTTTTGGGGGTAGGTTTTAATGATAGAAAGGGGATCAGGGTGAATGGCATTAACAGGTTTAGAAATATTTAAGCAATTGCCCAAGACCAACTGCAAGGACTGCGGCCAGGCCACCTGTCTGGCTTTTGCCATGGCGCTTGCCACAGGGAAGACAAGCCTTGATCAATGTCCTCACGTGAGTGATGCCGCCAGGGAAGTCCTTGATTCAGCTTCGGCCCCGCCGGTTGCTTTAGTTAAGATCGGCGTGGGTGAAAAACAGGTGGCGCTGGGCAACGAAACCGTTCTTTTCCGGCATGACAAGCGCTTTGAAAATCCTTGCGCTATTGCCGTTTCTGTAAGTGACATGCTTAGCGAGATTGAGGTTTATGACAGAGTGGCCGCGATAAACGGGCTGGTTTTTGACCGGGTCGGGCAGTTGCATGGTGTCAACATGGTGGCCGTGGTCAACAGCTCCGAAGATGCCGATAGATTTGCGCTTGTTGTACAGACAGTTGCCGCCGCCAGTGAATTACCACTGGCTCTGCTTAGCGATGATCCTAACGCTATTGAAAAGGCATTAGCCATAGTGTCAGCTAAAAAGCCATTAGTCGGTCCGGCCAACCTGGCCAATTACGAAGCGATGACCGCACTGGCCAAAATGTATGAAGCACCCTTGCTAGTAAGGGGAAGCGACCTCAATGAACTGGCTTCCTTGGTGGAAAAGGTAGCCGCTCTGGGCTGGAAACAACTTATTCTGGATTCCGGCGCTCGTTCTGTGAGCAGGGTGCTGGCCGACCAGACACAGATCAGGCGTCAGGCCCTGAAGAGATTCAGGCCTTTCGGCTATCCCACTATTGCCTTTGCCGCCAATGCTGATTCCATGCAGGCCGTGCTCGACGCCGGTGTCTATATTTCCAAGTATGCCGGTATTGTTGTGGTTGACAGCATCGATCGCGCTGATATCCTGTCACTGGTCACACTACGCCTGAATATTTATACCGACCCGCAAAAGCCAATTGCAGTGGAATCAAAAGTTTACGAGATTTTAACCCCGGGTCCTGACTCGCCGGTATATATCACGACAAACTTTTCTCTGACCTATTTTTGCGTGGCGGGTGATATAGAAGCGTCGAGAATGCCGGGTTACCTCCTGCCGGTGGATACGGACGGTGTTTCGGTCCTCACCGGGTGGGCCGCCGGGAAGTTTACGGCTGAAAAAATCACCGAAATGCTGAATAGCTGCGGTATAGCCGACCGGGTATCGCACCGCAAACTGGTGTTGCCCGGGGGAGTGGCGGTAATCAGCGGCAGGCTGGAGGAATTATCAGGCTGGGAAGTCATGGTGGGCCCCAGTGAATCAGCCGGCATACCGGCTTTCATAAAGCAGCGCTGGGGGGCATAATCTACTTATCAAAGGTTTTTCATGAAAGGGATTAATCTTATTTATGGCTGATTACCATGTACGCATCCTGCCGGATAACAAGCTGATCACATTAAGCGACGAGCAAAACTTACTAAAGGCCATGACTGCCGCAGGTATACCACTTCAAGCATCCTGTGGCGGCAGGGGGACCTGTGGTCAGTGCAGGGTGATTATAAAAGAAGGACAGGTGTGTTCAACAGACGCCGGAACAATAAGCCAAGAGGAACAACGCCAGGGATATGTCCTGGCCTGCCAGTCCCGGCCGGCTAGTGACCTGGTTGTAGAAGTTCCGGCCGGTACAAAACTCGGTGAACACCGGGTGCTCCTTGGGGAGGAGCAGGAAGCCCGGGATGCACGGCACGGTGAAGATGCAGAAGCTTTTGTCCTGTACGGTGATAACAGTTTTCCTGCTGTTGAACTGCCTGTCTACAGAAAAATAAGGCTTAAAATACCTCAACCAACCCTGGACGACCCTGCGGACGATTGGGGCAGGCTGACCAGGGCTACCCGGGGAGAGACCGGTATCGAACGGCTTAGCGTTTCCCTGAATGTGTTGCGCGACTTACCTGGTGTTTTAAGAGACGCCGGTTGGGATGTGTCGGTTGCCCTTGCGGAAAAGGATACCTGGCAGGGTGTGGAAATCGCCGGGGTTGAACCTTTTTCCAGCGGGCGGAAATACTATGGTCTTGCCGTTGATATTGGGACCACGACCGTTGCCGCTGAATTGGTTGATTTGGAAACCGGTCGCACCGGGGGCGCCAGGGGTACCTTTAACCGCCAGTCCGTTTACGGTGACGACGTCATTTCCCGGATTATCCATGCCGAAGAGAACCCGGGCGGATTGGAAGAATTGCAGAAGGCCATTTTAGAGACGGTAAATGATTTAATCAAAGATCTGGCCGGGGGGCTTGGGATCGGACAAGCCGATATACGCGCGGCGGTGTGCGCCGGCAACACGACGATGACCCACCTTTTTCTCGGGATCGACCCTGCCTATATCCGGTTGGAGCCCTATACCCCGGCAGTTAATAATATCCCGGCCGTACAGGCCGGCCAGGCGGGACTGCACATCCATCCCCAGGCCAGGATACGCTTTATTCCCGGCACGGCCAGTTACGTCGGCGGTGATATCACGGCCGGAGTGCTTGCGACCGGTATGTCGGAGACGGATATCTTGACTCTTTTTATTGATATCGGCACCAACGGTGAGATGGTGCTGGGCAACAACGAATGGCTGATCTCCTGCGCCTGTTCGGCCGGCCCGGCTTTTGAGGGCGGGGGGCTAAGGTACGGGATGCGGGCGATGGATGGCGCAATTGAAAATGTACGAATCGCGGCAGACGGCTCAACAGTCCAGTACAGCACTATTGGTGGTGGTGCTCCCCTGGGTATCTGTGGCACCGGTCTGATTGATTGTGTAGCCTGGCTTTACCGGTCAGGAGTGATCGATCGTGGCGGTTCCTTTGCTCCACATACTTCCAGTCCCCGCGTTCGTGATGCCTGCGGGGGAAAGGAGTTTGTCCTGGCCTGGTCCGGAGAAGCCGGAGGGGGGGCCGACATCAGCATATCCGAAGCTGAAATAAAATATATCCTTCGCTCCAAAGCTGCTGTCTATGCGGGAATACGCAGCATGCTGCAGATGGTAGGTTTGCCGTTTGAAGCAATCGAACGGGTGTTTATCGCGGGGGGATTCGGCCGCTATATTAATATCAGGGAAGCAATCAACATCGGGCTGCTGCCTGATATCCCCGTCCAAAAATACGCCTACATCGGCAATAGTTCACTAAAAGGGGCCAGGCTGTCCCTGCTCTCAAAATCAGCCCGGGATGCCGCTGAAAAGATAGCGGGGAAGATTACCTACCTTGAGCTCAGCGCCGGCAACACTTTTATGGAGGAATTTGTCTCGGCTCTTTTTATACCGCACACGGATTTGGAGCTGTTTCCCACGGCAGCGCGACGATAATCACTATCCTAAAAATGTAGGTGCGAATTCATTCGCACAAAAGTTAATTGAGATACCCAAGTTCGGCGCTGACGCCCCGTGTGCGATTAAAATCGCACCTGGTATTTTCATGATACGTGGCGCCGCGATAGCGGTGTGTGGAACTACTTTGAAATGAGGTGGGCGGAGATGGCCCTGCAGATAGCTGTCGCCGGGAAAGGCGGGACCGGAAAGACAACTTTTGCCTCACTGGCCGTAAGGCAATTGACTCTGAACGGGATGAAGCCGGTACTGGCGGTGGATGCAGATGCCAACGCCAACCTGAACGAGGCGCTCGGTATTGAAATAGAAGAAACCATATCCGACATACTGGCGGGCTTAAAAAACGGGACGGAACCCATGCCTGCCGGGATGACCAAGGACCAGTATGTGGAATACAAAATCTACCGGTCCCTGGCCGAAGGCGAGGACGTGGACCTGCTTTCCATGGGCGGACCGGAAGGTCCGGGCTGTTACTGCTACGCCAATAATATTCTACGCAAATGTATGGAGAGCCTGTCCCGGAATTATGCAGCTGTGGTAGCCGACAACGAGGCAGGGTTGGAACACCTGAGCCGTCGCACCACCCAGGATGTCGATTTTCTTTTTGTGATCAGCGACGCCAGCGTCAGGGGGATACGTTCCGCCAAGAGGGTCAAACATCTGGTTGACTCTATAAGTCTTAAAATGAAAGAAATATTCCTGGTGGTTACCAAAGTCCAGGAAGGTTCGCTGGAAGCCCTGCGCGGAGAAATTGAGGATACAGGCATGGCGCTAATCGGTACAATTCCGCTTGATCCGCTGATTGTTGAATATGATCTGCATGGTAAGCCCCTGGTTGACCTGCCGGATGACACGCCTGCAGTGAAAGCCGTCCAACAGATATTAAGCAAGGCTGGCATAACATAACTGTTGCACAGCTCCTGATTCATAAATGTCTGCTATGAAAATACACCCAGAAGCGCCGCTCGCGGCATTAAAATATCCTGCTATTCAAAAAGCATCTAACCTATTGGGTTAATACCCCATTTGCTGAGGTTGAAAGGAGCATTAAATTATGGCGGTTGCGATTGTGAAGGAACGCTGGACCGGGCAGGTTGCCGAAATGAACATGGGTCTGGAGCCAAACGCTCTCAAGGTTGGAGGGGAAAGCACACTACCCTTTCTCCCCTTTGAGGGAGGTTGTCCAAATAAGCCGGTTGTTGGTTTGGAAGTATTGGATATGGAGCCGGAAGAATGGCCGGAGACGCTGAAGATTCAATACGGCGATGCGCTCACTGATCCGGCAGCTTGGGCCCGCAAGTGTGTTGACTTTGGGGCCGACCTGATTTGTCTGAGACTTATCAGCGCTCACCCGGACCAAAAAGATACCTCTCCGGAAGCGGCCGCCGCAACTGCGCGGGCTGTGGCTGAGGCTGTGAACGTTCCTCTTGTGGTATTAGGCTGCGGCATGGAAGAAAAGGACGCTGGTTTGCTGGCGGCTGTTGCTGAAGCGCTGGCCGGGAGAAATGTGTTAATCGGTTGCGCCACGCCCAATAACTATAAAACCATTACCGCCTCCTGCATGGTACATGGCCATAACATCATCGCCTCTTCACCGCTGGATATAAACCTGGCCAAGCAGTTGAACATCTTGATTAATGAAATGAACCTGCCCCTAAATCGCATCGCTATCGACCCTCTGGTGGGTCCCCTCGGCTATGGTCTTGAGTATGCCTATTCGATCATGGAGCGGGCGCGGATCGGCGCCCTGACCGGGGATAAAATGCTGTCCATGCCGGTGATCTGCTTTATCGGGTCTGAAACCTGGAAGACTAAAGAAGCCAAAACGGAAGATAATCAGGAATGGGGTGAGCAGGCGCGCCGTGCAGTCCTTTGGGAATCGCTTACAGCGGTCAGTTTTGTCCAGGCCGGTGGCTCCGTATTAATCCTTCGTCACCCGGAATCGCTTAAACAGTGTAAGACTCACATTGCCGCCATGACCGGGGCAACAAAATGATAATCGTATCAAACGTGGTTGCGGATTCATTCGCACAAGGGGGGTTGTAAATATTATGGAATTAATCGGTGAACGCATTAACGGAATGTTTAAGGACATCAAAGAAGCAATATTAAATAAAGACGCAGCTGTCATTCAATACTGGGCAAAGCGGCAGGAAGAAAAAGGAGCCCATTGGCTGGATATTAACACCGGCCCCACCGTTTCCCCGGAAGAGCAGCCTGCAGTAATGACATGGCTGGTCCAGACTGCCCAAGCGGCAAGTACACTGCCTTGCTGCTTGGACTCAACCAGTCCCGCAGCCATTGAAGCCGGGTTAAAAGTACACCGCGGCCAGGCCTTAATCAACTCAACCAGCGCTGAACAGAGCAAGATGGACATTTATTTCCCGATGGCGGTTCAGTATGGAGCCAGGCTGATCGGGCTGGCTATGAACGAGGCGGGTGTACCGAAGGACGCGGCGGCACGCGCCGCCCTGGCTATGGAGCTTGTGGTAAATGCCGATATGCACGGGTTGGCGATGGAAGATCTCTATATTGACCCGCTGGTTCTGCCGGCTAACGTTGCTCAGGATCACGGCCCGGAAGTAATTGAGGCCATCCGCCAAATTAAGATGCTGGCCAGCCCGTCGCCCAAGACAGTTATTGGTCTATCCAATGTATCCCAACGGTGCAACGAGCGCCGCCTCTTGAACCGGACTTATATGGTGATGTGCATAACCGCAGGCCTTGATTCGGCAATAGTGGATATGGAAGACGACCTTCTGGTTGACGCGGCGGCCGCCACCGAAATATTGCTCAACAGAAGCATTTATTGCGACGCGTTTTTAAAAACATTCAGGCAGCGCTAGAGATCCTGCAGCAAAGCAACAACCGTTGTTAGTCATTTTAAAGTTGGGCCAGGTGGATTCTGCCTGTAACAAAACATTGAGACGGCCTGTATCTTGTGGCAATAATGCCGGAAGCAGGCCGTCTTTTATTTATCGTAATGGAAAAGGTCATGTTAACTGGTTCTCGAAAAGCCTCATGCGTAGTGGGCTTAATGCATTAGCTTATACCATGTTTGCCGATGTAAGCGACCAGGTCGACTACACGGCATGAGTAACCCCACTCATTATCATACCAGGCAATCACCTTGGCCAGTTTGCCGTCGATGACCATAGTAGATAGACCGTCTACAATCGAGGAGTAAGGATTGCCGTTATAGTCCTTGGAGACCAGAGGCAGGTTGCTGTAGGACAGGATGCCTTTTAGTTCCCCTTCAGCGGCTGCCTTCAGGGCGCTGTTGATAGCTTCCACTGAAGCCTCCCGCTCCAACTCGGCTACCAGGTCTACCACTGAGACGTTGGGTGTGGGTACTCGCATCGATAGGCCGTTTAGCCTGCCTTTAAGCTCCGGTATAACCAGGGCCACCGCTTTCGCGGCGCCGGTGGTGGTAGGGATTATCGACATGGCCGCCGCCCTTGCCCTGCGCAGGTCTTTATGAGGCAAATCGAGGATTTGCTGGTCGTTGGTATAAGAGTGAATGGTTGTCATCAGGCCTCGCACGATGCCAAACTCCCGGTGCAAAATTTTAGCGACCGGCGCCAGGCCATTGGTGGTGCAGGAGGCGTTGGAGATCACCTGGTGCTTGGAGGGGTCATACATATTCTCGTTGACACCCATTACGATGGTGATATCCTCATTTTTTGCCGGGGCGCTGATTACTACCTTCCTGGCCTTGCCGTTCAGGTGTTTGGATGCAGTTTCCCGGTTGGTAAAACGCCCGCTTGATTCTACAACAACCTCCACCCCGTAGTCCCCCCAGGGGATGGTACCCGGGTCCGGGAGAGCGAAGGCCTTGATCTCCTTTCCGTTGACCCTGAATTCCCTTTCCTCATTAGCATAGATATCAGCGTCAAGAATGCCGTGCACGGAATCAAACTGCAGCAAGTGCGCCAGTGTGCAAGCATTAGTCAGGTCGTTAACCGCTACAATATCAATATCATCCCTTTGCATAGCGGCGCGGAATACATTTCTGCCAATTCGCCCGAAGCCGTTAATACCAACTTTAACTGCCATTTTATGGTCCCCCTTATGGTTTCTATTTCGTGACATAGTGTTGTTTTCACCCTTAGATTACCCACAGGTATTTCGTAATACTCATATAAGGCAGCCCAGCCACACTGAAAAAAATTATGCAGAATATGGAGCAATTCCCCTGTAAAAATGTAGGTGTGACTTCGTTCGCACAAATGTGTGATTAGCACACAATTTTAGCGCTGGCGCGCCGGGTGTGATTGAAATCACACCCACATAGATCAAGCCTTATTTTATGCCTGCGCCGCGATAGCGGCAGGGGGGACATTCTTTGAGAATAAAGAACCACCTACAAATGAAGTCCCATAACAAACAAAAAACCGCTTCTTCAGCAGAAGCGGTCGATGGCTTACGCCCCGAGGCTTACGACCCGAAAGGAATGCAGGATATACTCACGACTCACGCCCCACGACTCATTTCACAGTCCAATAAGCAGCGGCACCAGCAACGGGACCATGGCTGACAGGGTGGTGCCGTTAACCAGGGCGATTACAGCTGTATCAGCGTCGGTTGTCCTGGCAATCAAGGGCAGGGTTGTATCCATGGTAGTAGCGCCGCCGGGGGCTACAGCCGCCAGGTTGCCGATTCTGGCAGCCACGATAGGGATAATTACAAAAGATATCAATTCCCGCATGATGTTGGTCATAAAAGCCAGCGCACCGGTTTCGACGCTGTATATTTTTGATAGAATAACGCCGGACAGGCTGTACCAGCCAAAACCGGCCCCCACAGCGGAGGCTTCTTTGATTGGCATACCAAGAAAAAAACCAGCAGCAACGGCTCCGCCCAGGCTGCCAACTGCCACCAGGACGGGCACCAGCATAATTCGCCACCCCATGCAACGGAGGCGCAGCCAGGCTTCCTTCTGGCTGCCCAATTCAATGCCGATGCCTACCAGCATGAAGCAGAGCGCGCCAGTGGTAAGGGCTTCCAGGTGTGTAGTCAGGTTGGGGGGGAGCGCCGCACCCAATAGGCCACCTAAAACTATACATATAAGGACTAGTATGGTCAACGTTTTCCACCTGTCCCCGCAGCGCCTTCTTGGGGTGCTCTACGCAGGTTTTTTTGAATAAACTTGCTGGCCAGATGGACCAGCAGGACGCTCCCAATAATGCTGAAGGCTGCAATAATAAGGGCTTCCTTACCCATTTCACCTATCCCGGACAGTACCTCTTTATTGGAGCCCAACTGAGCTCCCATCACCATAAGTAAAAAAAATAGACCAATCAGGGTTATGAAATTAGCTCTTTTAATTTTTTCCGGGGAATTTCGCCAAGCAAAGCCGATTATAATTCCAAAGGTCAGAGACAGCAGGATTGTGGTCATCAGCCAGGCTCCTTTGTAAATACTATAAGTGGGTAAGTATACAAAAGCAACGAGGCAAGAGAAGCGGAAAGCAGCTTAATTGCCTGAAAAAATAAGGTGGTAGCAACCCCATAACCGAGCAAACTCAGTATCGCAAGCTGTTTTAAATCAGCAGGACTTACAGCAGCCGGCTTCTTTAACAAAACAATAATCAACCAGATCACGGCACTGGCCAGAATAAAGCGTATAGACAGCATAGCGGGGGTTGAGACTCCGCCGTTGTATGCAAGCTTGGCAAGAATAGCTGTTGTGCTGAAGCATAGTGCTGATAGGGCTACCAGCAACGAGCCAAGCTTAATTCTTTATCAAACGTGTCTTTCTACAGTATTTTACTCAAGAAGGCCCTGGTCCGTTCATTACGGGGGTTGCCAAATATTTGTTCGGGTGTGCCTTCCTCAACAATCTTTCCCTCATCCATGAAGAGTACGCGATCACCGACTTCACGGGCAAAACCCATTTCGTGCGTTACCACGACCATGGTCATACCTTCACGGGCGAGGTTCTTCATTACAGCCAGGACCTCGCCGACCATTTCGGGATCCAGCGCGGAAGTGGGCTCGTCAAATAACATCACCTTGGGCTTCATGGCCAGCGCTCTGGCGATGGCCACCCGCTGGAGCTGTCCCCCGGATAGTTGATCGGGGTAAACGTCAGCCTTGTCTCTCAAACCAACCTTGGCAAGCAAGCTGTGCCCGATCTCATTGGCTTCACTCCTGGACATCCGCCGGACCTGGACAGGCGCGAGGGTTATATTTTCCAGAGCTGTTTTATGTGGAAACAGATTGAAGCGCTGGAAAACCATGCCCATTTCCTGTCTGAGAATATTAATATTGGTTTCCTTGGCCGTAATTGATATTCCTTCAATAAAAATTTCTCCTGAGGTCGGTTCCTCCAGTAAATTCAGGCAGCGCAGGAAGGTGCTTTTGCCTGAGCCGCTCGGTCCTATGACCACAACGACTTCCTGTTCCGCCACATGACAATCTATGCCTCTTAAAACCTCAAGCTTATCAAAATACTTGTGCAGATTGTTAACGACGATCATCGCCAGCCTTGAGCCTCCTTTCCATGTAGTCAACCAGGCGCGAGATGGCGAAAGTCATGATCAGGTATATAAACGCCACTGTAAGCCAGATATGAAAGGGCTTATAGGTCTGGGCAATAATTAACTGGCCGCGGCGCGCCATTTCTTCAAAGCCTATAACAGAAAGGAGAGAAGTGTCTTTTAACATGGCGATAAACTCATTGCCCAGCGGCGGGATAATCCTTTTGAAAGCCTGAGGCAGAATGACAAAACGCATGGCCTGTATGTGGGTCATACCCAGAGAGCGGGCCGCCTCCATCTGGCCGCGCTCGATGGACTGGACCCCGGCCCGGAAGATTTCGGCAATGTAGGCGCCGCTGTTTAAGCTGGTAGATATAATCGCGGCGGGAAAAGGGTTGATATGAGTGCTCTCCCAGATCTGAGCGATATGAAATGTGTCCATCATAAAGTTCTGGAATGACCCGAGAAGCTGGGGAAGTCCGAAATAAACCATGAAAATTTGCACCAGGAGCGGGGTCCCGCGAAAAAAATCGACATAACAAGTGGCCAGCAGGCGGACGACGCGCTTTTTGGAAAGGCGCGCCAGGCCGGCAAAAAGGCCGAGAATGAAGCCTAAAGATATAGCGATTAAGGTTATTTCCAGGGTATGTAGGGCGCCTTCCAGAATGATTGGGAGGGAATTCCAGATTAATTCCAAGGGTAGTTCCACCTTTCAAACCGCCTGACAGGAAATATGCGTAACACTATCGATGCTACGCACATTTCCTTGACGAACAGAATTTGATTTTGAAGCTACTGGAGTAATTCCTGGGGCGGCTCCTCACCGAACCACTTCATGTAGAGTTCCTTGTATTTGCCGTTATTCTTGAGCTCTTTCAGACCGTGGTTAATCTTGTTGAGGAGGTCTGTTTTCCCCTTGGGCAAGGCAATGCCGTAGTCTTCGGAGGTAAGGCGTTCGCCCACAATTTTAACATCAGCGTTACCCTGTTTGATGAAGTACTGCGTGACCGGGTAATCGTTGATTACCGCAGTAACCCCACCGTTTTTAAGCTCCATAAAGGTCTGGTCGGAGTTGGTAAAGGAGCGTACCGTGGCCCCGGCAACTTTCTTTGCTTCCTTTTCGCCGGTGGTACCGCTTTGCACTGCGATAGTCTTACCTTTTAAGTCGTCTAAGCTTTTAACAGTATCGTTTTTAGACTGTACTGCTATACTGAGTCCTGATTTGTAATAGGGATCGGAAAAATCGATGGATTTCTTACGCTCTTCATCTATGGACATGGAAGAGATGGCGACATCGATCTGGTTGGCAACAAGGCCGGCAATCAGACCGTCAAAGGGCATGCTGCGGAAGTCTACTTCAAGATTTTCAACTGCGGCGATTTCGTTAATAAGGTCGACATCAAAACCGACATAGTTACCTTTCTCGTCTGCAAATTCGAGAGGAGCAAAGGTAGTGTCCGAACCGACAATGATCTTTTGCTTAGCAGCCGGTTGTTGAGTTGAGGCGTCCTTTTTTTCGTTGTCCTGCGAGCCGCCGCAACCGGTTGCCAGCGCGGCGAGCATGAGCACGGTAACCGTCAGGACCAGCCATTTTAATGATTTCAAAAACCATACCTCCTTCTTTTTACACAAAAATATTACGGGAACCTTTTATACGGCACCTCCTTCGGCAATATCCAAAAAATTTCACTTTTATTTTTTCGCCTTTCAACATAAAACTCCTTCTATGCACACAATCTAACACGCCAAATTTACATACAAAAAAGAATGACCAAAATGAACATATTGAAATCAGACACCAGCTTTTATTGACACAGTGTAATTGCGGTGTTATGAATTTAGAGCAGGATGTATAAAAAAGGAACAATATATAATGATTAAGAAGCAGTTTAAGGCAGACTTGGCGCTACTATTCGTGGCCCTGGTCTGGGGCGTCAGTTTCACAGTTATTAAAGACGCGCTGGCTGGTATTGGTCCGTACTATTTTAATGTATTACGCTTTTCTGCAGCCTTTATTTTCCTGGCGGCGAGCTTCTGGAAGCGCTTCAGGAAAGTCGATCGTAAGACCCTGTCGGCAGGCCTTTTGATTGGATTATTTCTTTTTGCCGGTTACGCCTTTCAGACGGTGGGGCTTAAATATACCAGCGCTTCCAAGGCTGGTTTTATCACCGGGATGGCAGTAGTGCTGGTACCGTTGGTGTCCGCCGGTTTAACACGCCGCCTGCCCGGTGTGATTCCCCTAGCGGGCGTTGCCAGCGCCGCAATTGGGCTGGCCGGGCTGTCTCTGGATAATAGTTTGAATATAGACTATGGCGACGGGCTGGTTTTTTTATGCGCTGTATCCTACGCCCTGCATATTATCCTGGTGGGACACTACGCTCCAAGGCATGACCCGGTTGTCCTGACCATCATCCAGGTGGGTGTGGTGGCGGCAGCCAGCTTGGGGTGCGCGGCTTTCCTGGAGGAAATGCCGGCTTCATTTTCCGGGGAGGTATGGGTAGCCTTGCTTGTTACAGCCTTGCCTGCTACTGCGTTTGCTTTCCTGATCCAGAACAGTGTGCAGCGTTTTACCTCTCCCACCCATACGGCCATTATCTTTACCATGGAGCCGGTTTTTGCGGCAGCCTGCGCCTGGCTTCTGGGCGGTGAGATCCTTACTCTCCGGCAGTGGGCGGGAAGCTTGTTAATCCTGGTTGGTATGCTGGTAACAGAGCTTAAAAGCGCTCCTGGGGAGCCCGGCCGGCTTCCCCGGACCGCAGAGGGTGAGGCCGGTCAATAAGCCTCTGAAGCTTAACAAGCAGGAATATCTACTGGTTGTACGTCAGGAATGACAGAGTGGTTCCACATGCCGCTATGGTGGCGCCAGCATCGGGTCAAAATTTGGCCATGTGGGCATATGCAAGAAGTTTAATTGTGTTTGTCGATCGGGAGCAGCTTGCCGCCAAATTGTTGCCAATTTTAAACTCATAATTACCAAACCATTGCTCTAAATGAAGGGATTTTAGCTTTATTAGTATATCCTCTTGCGTAAAATAGCGTAACACAATTTCCGGATAAGAGAGATAATCGCGAATTTTCAGTTTAATATTACATACATTATATAAAATATGAACTAAATAAGGATAACTATTGAAATATTTTTCTGACATTGTATACTTTATTCAATATCCAAAAAGCGCTAGAGGTGATTGATCAAATGCACTACCCCCTTAAAAAGCAGTTCGAGGAGAATAGGATGATGACAAGCTCGTACCCGAGAAGCTTGAGAGATTCTTTTACAGTGCACGCGCCCTTTAACCAGCAGGTCCAGGCAGCTCGGATGATCGTAGACCCGTTGTTGTGGGAACTAAGAGAGATGGCCAGCCGGGATGAGAAAACAACCTGTTACGGCAGCGCCAGTTTTATCTCCAAGGTTAGGAACCGTAGCGCCAAAAACACATTTATTTTGGATGGCAAATACCTGGGTGTCGACCAGCACGGGATCCCGCTTGCCAGGGAAAAAGAGCTGGCTTCCAAGGTTTTGGAATACTTAAAAACACAAGAGGTTATTAGCCTGGAGCGACAGATGGGCCGTCATCCCCACTTCAATCTCAATTGCCGTCTTTACATTACCAAAAGGTATGCCCGTATCCCTTATATGTGGCGCAATATGCTGTTCGAGCCCAATCCAGTCAAGTCGGAGCCTGATCTCACAACAATTTTTGTTCCGGAGTGGCCGGAACGGGTTGTTTTTGTACACCCGGAAGCAGGTGTAACCTTTATCCTCGGTACTGACTACATGGGAGAGGTTAAAAAATCCTTTTTAAGAATGGCGTTGTACATTTGGAAAAAAAAGGGAGGAATCGGTTTTCACGCCGGCAGCAAGGTGCTTAGGGTTAAAAAGCCAAATGGCAAACTTGAGGATGTCGGCTTTATTATGTTCGGCCTGAGCGGAACCGGCAAGACCACCCTGACCATCCACGACCATGGTCTTACAGGTGAGGAAAAGGTTATCATTCGCCAGGATGACATGGTGATGATGGACGAAACAGGCTACTGCTACGGAACTGAGAATGGTTTCTATATTAAAACCGAAGGACTGGATCCCTCTCAAAAGGTTCTATACGATGCGGCTACTTCCTCCAATGCCATATTGGAGAATGTCAAAGTTTTGGATGACGGGACTGTTCTTTTTGACAATGCGGACCTGACATCAAACGGCAGGGGCGTAATCCTGCGCGAGGAGGTTGCCGGCACTGACGATAGAATTGACCTGGATAAAGCAAACAGGATAGTTTTTATCACCAGGCGTGACGATATAATCCCCCCGGTGGCCAAATTAACTGCTGAACAGGCCGCCGCCTATTTCATGCTGGGCGAGTCGATCGAAACTTCGGCCGGTGATCCCACCCGCGCCGGCGAGTCAAAGCGTGAGGTGGGAACAAACCCCTTTATGATTGGCAAAGAGTCGGAAGAGGGGAACAGGCTCTTGGATATCCTGAGGAAGAATCCGGATATCGAGTGCTACCTGCTAAACACCGGAAGTGTTGGGGTTGGTGGAAATAAAAATGGAAAAAAAATTACAATCAAGGTGTCGACAACGATCATGACGGAGTTGGCCAGGGGCAATATCAAATGGGGTTACGACCCCGACTGGAAGTACCTGATCCCGCTTGAAGTTCCGGGGATAGAGATCAGTGAATACAATCCAGCTGCCTATTTCAGCCCTGCGGAACTAAAGGACCGGGTTGCCAAACTGCGCAGCGAGCGTACTGAGTGGCTCAATAAGTACCCCGGCCTGCGGGACGAAATCATCAAAACCATTCTGTAGGATTTTTAGCTCGGAAATAATTATGATTTATCGCCCTGTTTAGGGAAAACAGGGCTTTTTTGTTTTTGAGGACAGAGATATTATATATTATAAAAACCTTTGGTCTTTCATGTAGGAGTTGATATTTATGGCTTTATGGGGGGCTCAAAAAGAGGTAGCGCAATTCCGCCTGGGTTTAATGCAGGGCCTCTCAATATTTCTCGGTTATCTCCCGGCCGCGGTAGCTTTTGGAGTACTTGGCGCATCTACCGGACTTTCGTATTTTCAGGTTGCTGCGATGTCGGCCTGGGTGTACGCCGGGGCCAGCCAGTTTATGGGCTTGAATCTGCTCCAAAGCGGGGTGAGCGTACCTGAGATAATCCTGGCGACATTCGTCCTGAATTTGCGCCACGTTTTAATGAGCACTGTCCTATCGAAAAGAATACAGGGAAACAGGGCGCTAAAGGGTCTTCTCTCCTTTGGGATAACCGATGAGACCTTTGTGCTTACCACCATTGGCAGTTCTGTCGGAACAGGGTCGGAAGAAACCGTGAGAGAAATTACAGCTGCACGCTTTGCGGGGGTGGCTGTGATCGCATACAGCGGCTGGGTTACCGGTACTGTTTTCGGGACAGTATTTGCCGACATCCTGCCGCAGATAGCAATGAAAAGCATGGGTATATCAATATATGCAATGTTTATTGCCTTGCTGGTCCCGTCCATGAAAAAATCGGGCAGGGTTGCTATGATATCCTTGCTGGGAGGCGCCCTTAACTGGATATTATTAAGTGAGCTCAAATTATCCACCGGCTGGAGTGTCGTTGCGGCGACCATGCTGGCATCCGCCTGCGGCGCGTTGTGTTACAAGGAGGGAAAATAGTGAAAATTTACCTGTTGATAGCCGGTATGGCCCTGGTCACATATATACCAAGGCTGCTTCCGATGGTACTTCCCGAGAGGCTGCAGTTTCCTATTTGGCTGGACCGTTGGCTGCAATATGTGCCTTATGCGGCACTGGGGGCTTTAATCTTTCCTGGCGTATTGGCATCTGTTGACGGCCGGCAACCCTGGCTGGGGTTGTTGGGAGGATTTACAGCAGGGCTCCTGGCGCTGGCTGGATTAAACATATTGATTGTACTGGCCGGCGCCATAGCTGTAGTAGCTGTTGCGTTATCAATTATCTAAGCCAAAAGGGGCTCGGTTTATCTGCAGGAATAGAATTTTTTTTGCTGAATATTAGGGGTAGTTGAAAGGAGTTGTTTTATGAATGCAATTGCGTTTATCCCTATAGCAGCTTTGTATGTGTTCTTGTCGGTAGCAGTGTGGCGGTTTATGAGGGCACATGAGTCAATTGCCGAATCAATCAGGATGATAGCTGAAAATATAAAGAAGGAGCCGTAAGGCTTTTCTATATTGTCTATTGTATGTTTTATTATGCCGGAACTGATTTGGAGCCCTCCACGAAAATAAAAAACACAGGGAGTATGGATTGTTTTATAATATAGACATCCCTTTAAAGAGGAGTGGCAAGGGTTATGAAGCGTGGTATTTTAATGGACTTTGATGATACCCTGGTGGAAACCACGGTCTATTTCAACCAGGCAAAAAGTTGGTTTGCCACGCTAATGGCTGGAATGGGTTTTCCCGCTGAGAAGGCTTTGTCCACCTTAAACGAGTATGATATTAAAAACGTGCAGTTGAGCGGGGGATTTTTTAAGGACTGCTTTCCACGTGCGTTGGTGAGACTTATGAGTATTGCTGTCGCGTTTATGGCACAAATTACTGCAGCAAAACGCGGCAGGAAATTGAAGACCTGGGCTGGTGGGTGTACCGGCAGCCAGTCCGGCCAATCCAGGGCGCTGAAGACGTTTTGACGCAGCTGTCCGGGAGGTACCCGCTTCTTCTCGCCACCAAAGGGGAACCTGCAGTGCAAAACCTGAGAGTTGAGCAGAGCGGGCTGGCTCGCTGGTTTGACAAGGTCTATGTCCTGAACGAGAAAAACGCTGCAGCTTATACCTCAATTGCCCTCGAGCAGAAAATCAAGCCGCCGCTGTCCTGGGTGGTGGGCAACAGCATGAAGTCAGACATAAACCCGGCGCTGCAGGCAGGCTTTAACTGTATCTTCATTCACCATCCCCACACCTGGGACTTTGAGGATGAGGAACCTCTGGGCGGTCACATCAGTGTCGACAGCCTGACCAGTATACTTGAGTTCATAACTTAAAGATGCGTTAAATTTCTATGAGGCATGCTCGAATAATTTTAAACCCGCAATTTTAGTCGTAAGCTGTAGGTAGTAGGGCGCAGGTGGATCCTGCATTCCCAAATTTAAGCCTGCATTTCAGCTTGGGGGTAAATAGATGCGCGACTATCATGTTCACCCCGGTTATTCAATTGACGCGGAACCTTCCGGTATTGATGAATACTGCAGGAAGGCTATCGATATTGGGCTTAGTGAAATCTGTTTCACCACTCACCTGGAAGTTGACCCGCAGCGCAAGCAGCTGGACTGGTTTGTCCGCATCGCCCAAGGCATAGTACCAATGGACGACCTGATATGGCTTGACGTGTATTTCCAAGATATCGAGGACGCGAGGCGGAAGTGGTCGGCACACGGCCTGAAGGTTAGGGCAGGAATCGAAGTGGGGTACGACCTGGGGCAGGAAAAAGCTATTGAGCGGGTAGTCAGGGGCTACCCTTTTGATTTTGTGATGGGCTCTGTCCACTGCCTGGAACATCTGGCCATATCTTCAAAGAAGGAAAGCCGCCTGTATTTCCCTGGCAGGCAAATGCTAACGGGGGTAGGGGAGTACTTTAGGCTCCTGTCAGAGGCGGTAAGCTCCGGCCTGTTTGACTGTATCGGGCACCTGGATCTTTATCGCCGTCATGGCCGGCATTATTGGGGGCCGGAGATTTCGCGCGCCCACGAGGAGTTTGCGGAACCGGTCCTCAAAACTATAGCAGCAAGGGGCATGAGCCTGGAGGTTAATACCTCCGGTTTGCGCCGTGGACTCAACGATTTCCATCCTTCCATGGATATCCTTGAACTGGCTGTGGATTCAGGTGTCAGGCTATTTACGTTGGGCTCCGACGCCCATCGCCTGGCGGAACTCGGGATGGGTTTGGATAGCGCACTGGAATTACTGGCCGGCTATGGTATCGAACCCGTTTCCTACCTCTTGCGGCAGCCGGTTTAAGGGGCGGAAAAAGGTGGACAAAACCACCCCCTTACCATAAAATAAAATTAGGAAAACCAGGAGGCAAACCCCATGACTCAGAGAAGCGGGAAAATAGTAAAATGTGACCAGGAAGGCAATATCACCGCTACTTTTGGAGCTGACCTCCTGCTTGAGGGCTCAACGTCAATTCCCAACATCCTTCTAAAAATTTACTCAAGTATTGGTATCTCCGATTACCAGATGATGCTCTTAATCCAGCTGATCAGACTGCACGTGGAGGAAAAGGAGCTTTTTCCGTCCCCCGAAAAGCTGGCTGAATGCATGGAATCTGATCCAGCCAGGATTAGGAGGGAACTGGCTGGTTTGCTCGAAAAAGATATCATCTCGGTCAGCCGGTTCTATGACGGCACCCGCAACCTTATTGTGGAGGGGTATGATTTTGAACCCCTATTCTTAAGGGTCTCGGATATCTGGGCAGGCTTGCGCGCCCAGGAGATTGAGGAATCTGAAAAGCTGATTAAAAGTTCGGCCGGTTTAGGTGACAGCCGGTTTGATGTCCATACCGTCGACCTTATTTCCTTATTTGAGAATGAATTTGGACGGCTTCTCTCCCCCATAGAAGTTGAGCAAATCGACCAGTGGGCAAGTGAAATGGAGCCATTGCTTGTTGTTGAGGCGCTGAAAAGGGCGGTTCTGGGGGGTAAACACAACTTCAAATATATTAACACCATCTTGATAGAATGGAAAAAGAACAATGTCAGGACGCTGGAGGAAATATCCCGCTACGAGCAGGATTTTCAAAAACGGCGCTCCAGGCAAAAAAGCACAAATACCGGGACAAGCCCGGGTGGCGCGGACAATAATAACGATGCCAGGAAAAAGGCTTTCATCCGGACTCTTTATATCTAAAACATGACTTTTCTTAACAATATTTAAGGGATGCAGGTGATTGGGTGGGCTGCCAGCTGTGCGGTGACCGTGGCGTAATTATAATGGAGGAAGGGGCTATACCCTGCCGGTGCATGAAAGAAAAGGCAGCAGCAAAACTGTTAAAGGACTCCAGACTGCCTGTTAATCTTCAAAAATGCACATTCGAAAACTTCAAATTCAAATATTACGCTAAAAACTGTCTCGATCTGGTCAATGGGATATCTTACTATGAACTGGCTAAACATGCTTTTGAAGCGGCTCAAGGTTTTGTCAAAAGATTTTCGGCTGATCCCGGAGCCGACGGACTGCTATTTACAGGGCAGGTGGGAAGCGGTAAAACATTTCTGGCCTGTTGTATCGCCAATACCCTGCTGAAAGAAGGAAACTCAATTCTTTTTGCTGTGGTGCCTGACCTGCTGGATCAAATACGTTCGACCTATGACACGGGAAGAAATACTGAGGACCTTACCGAGTTTGACCTGTTGGATACGGCCAGGCAGGTGCCGCTCCTGATTTTGGACGACCTGGGGGCTCATAATTACACGGAGTGGACCAGAAATAAAATCTATTCAATTATCAATTACCGCCTCAACCACCGTCTTCCGGTCATCGTAACCACCAATATCAGCCCCGAGGACCTGGAAGGCTATCTGGGAGAAAGGACTACTTCACGCTTGCTGGAGATGTGCAAGCCCTACCGGTTTTTGGTGGATATGGACATACGCGCTATACAGCGCAAAGAAAAAGGTTATTAAAACCTGTAAAATATGAAAAAGAACAACGCGGACAGGTGCCCCGCCGAGGGGAGAATAGGGAAGACCGGGGAAATGGAAACTGGTTCCAAAAAGGTCCAGATCTAAGGAGCCGGCGCGGTCCCGCAACTGTAACCGGGAGAGTACGCCGCACTTTTGTCACTGGGTTAACCGGGAAGACGCGGCAACAAAGACCGGAAGCCAGGAGACCTGCCTGTCTGCTGCTCACCGCAGGCTTCGCTGGAAAGCCAGGGGTTTTTTTGACGCATATGAAAAGCCCCGTCTAGTTGACCGGGCTTTTATCATTTCTCCGGCTTGGTGCGGCCAACGGAGCTTTTGTCGCAAGGAATTTTAGTTCTTCGGCCGCATGGAGGAAGCTGTTATGAATGAACTGTTATGAATGAATTGGAAATATCCATGCTGAAGACCGGAATTACCACCGGCGCGTCAGCTGCAGCGGCGGCGCGTGCGGCGGCATTGCTGCTGTTGCGGGGTGAAACCAACAAAAATATTACCATTGTGAACCCTGAAGGAAACCTGCTTGAGGTTCCTGTTGAGAGTTTGGAACTGGACGGCTCCTGTGCCAGGGCTGTTGTAATCAAGCAGGGGGGGGATGATCCCGATGTAACCAGCGGCCTGCCTGTGGTAGCTGAAGTCGCTGTCTGTGCTGGCGGCGTTCATATCATGGGGGGACGAGGTGTCGGGGTTGTTACCAGGCCAGGCTTGCAGGCGCCGGTAGGCAGTCCCGCCATAAATCCCGTTCCGCGTAAAATGATTGTGGATGCCCTGGACGACCTTATTAGGCCAGGCTCGGGCGTAGAGGTTACTATTTCAGTCCCCGGGGGCGAGGAGGTGGCTCTCAAGACCCTTAACCCGCGTTTGGGGATTGTTGGAGGTATTTCCATCCTGGGCACCACCGGCATTGTCAGGCCGATGTCTGAAGAAGCTTTTAAAAAATCACTCGCTCCACAGGTTGACCTGGCTGTGGCCGCCGGCTACCGGAAGGTCGTCCTCACCCCGGGCCGGATTGGCTTCCGGACGGCGGTCGAACGGTATGGATTGCCTCGCGAAGCTGTGGTTGAAATGAGTAATTTTGTGGGCTACATGCTGGATGTCTGTGTCGACCGGGGCATTGAAGCAGTTTTATTATGGGGTCACCATGGGAAATTAGTAAAAGTCGCAGCCGGCATCTTTCATACCCACAACAGGTTGGCCGACGGGAGGATGGAGACCCTTGCCGCCTTCGCAGGTCTTTACGGGGCGCCGGCCGGTCTAATCAGCAAAATTATGGCAGCGGGTTCTGCTGAAGAAGCGTTGGGTTTGCTTAAAGAGAGCGGCTTCGCCGGAATATTCAATGCTATTGCGGCCAGGGCCAGTACCAGGGCCGAGGCTTATACCCGCACCCGGTTGAAAGCTGGTACGGTACTGCTGGGGTTGGATGGAACGATACTGGGTATGGACGAGTCAACTCGTTTAATTGGAAGGGAAATGGGATGGCAAAAATTGCTGTAGTAGGGGTTGGACCCGGTGGCAAGGAACATCTGACTCCGGCAGCCATACGGGCGGTCGCTGAGGCGGATGTCCTGGTGGGCGGGGAGCGCAGCCTGGCCCTTTTCAGCGGTCAACCGGGCGAAATTTTCACTATTAAAAACAATCTGCAGGAAATGATTGAGTATATCCGGGAGAGAATGGACGAGAAAAAAATTGCGGTAATAGCTTCGGGTGATCCCGGCATGTACGGTATCCTGCAGTACCTGAGGCGGCATTTTACCCCTGCCCAGCTGCAGGTCATCCCGGGTATCAGTTCGGTACAGTATGCTTGCGCCCGGCTGGCAGTTTCCTGGCACGACGCCGTTGTGGTCAGTACCCATGGACGGGACCGGACCGTACTGGCAGAGACCGTGGCAGGCAATAGCAAGGTAGTTGTCCTGGCCGGACCGGAGGAACCACCGCCGGTTCTGGCAAGTGTCCTGGTAAACGCCGGCATGAAAGACAAAACTGCTTATGTCTGCGCCGAACTTTCGTACCCTGCCGAAGAAATTAATGCCTTTACCATCCTTGATCTTGCCCGATGGGAAGGCCAGTGGGATAAAAGAAATTATGTTATGGTGATTTTGGATGAACAGCCGATGGATTTACCGGACACCGGGAATAAGCGATGAGCTTTTTGTGCGCGGCAACGTCCCCATGACCAAAGAGGAAGTACGGGTGATCACCCTGGCCAAGGCCAGGTTGGCGCCCAATCATGTCGTGTGGGATATTGGAGCAGGAACAGGGTCTTTGTCAGTTGAAGCCGCCTTGCAGGCCACCGGTGGTTTTGTTTACGCCGTGGAGCGCAGTCCGGCAGGGATTCACTTGATTCAAAGCAATATGAAGGCTTTTGGATTGGATAACTTGAAAATCATTGAAGGTGTCGCGCCGGAAGCCCTGGACGAGCTGCCGGACCCTGACCGTGTTTTTGTAGGCGGCAGCGGGGGACATTTGACCGGCATATTAGAAAGTGTTTACCAGAGACTTCTACCAGGGGGCAGGATTATTGTAAACACGATTACTCTGGAAACCGCGGCTCACGCTTTAGAACTACTGCAACAGTTCTATGGCGATGTCGACGCGGTGCAAATCAGCGTCGCCAGGGTAGTGAAAGCCGGCGCCAGCCACCTCCTTAAGGGTATGAATCCGGTTACGGTTCTTTCAGCGGAGAAGAGGGCTAATTACTGATAATAGATCTCAATAAAGTAGTCTTTCAAGATCTGACACGGCCTTAAATACCTGAAAAAGACCAAACATTCTTATAAAATACCCCGGTGTAGGCGCCATTTTAATCGCACACGGCGTGTCGGCGCCGCACTTGGACATCTTAAATGGGGCTTTTGTGCGAATGAATTCGCACCTATATTTGAGCGACATTGTAGCGGCCGAAAGGTTTCAAGGTAGTTGTTTATTCGTACAAAAAGGGGGGGTTGATATGATTTATTTTATCGGAGCAGGCCCAGGGGATCCGGAGCTGATTACAGTAAAAGGAGCAAGACTCTTGGCTGAAGCCGAAGTGGTCATATATACCGGTTCCCTGGTTAACCCGGCCTTACTCGATTACTGTAAAGAGGGGGCCGAGATACATAACAGCGCAGGTATGTCCCTGAAAGAAATTATAGACACTATGGTTGAAGCGCACGCCAAAGGTAAAAGGGTGGCCAGGGTCCATACCGGCGATCCTGCCCTGTTCGGCGCGATCCAGGAGCAGATGGACGAATTGCGCCGGGACGGCATACCCTTTTCCGTAATACCGGGGGTTAGTTCCTTCCTTGCTGCCGCAGCGGCTATCCCTCATGAGCTAACCTTGCCGGGTGTAACCCAGACGGTAATCCTGACCAGGGCTGAAGGACGGACACCTGTGCCAGCTGGAGAAACGCTGTCTTCCCTGGCCGGGCACGGCGCAACCATGTGTATCTTTTTAAGCGTGCATATGATGGCGGAAGTGGTCAAGGCGCTTAAATCAGGGGGGTATACACCGGACACACCGGTTATTGTGGTAGAGCGGGCATCCTGGCCTGAACAGCGGGTCATTCACGGTACCATTGAAGATATTGAGCAAAAGGTGATGGAAGCAGGGGTCAACAGGACCGCCCAAATCATGGTGGGCAAGGCTTTCGGGGCGAATTACGAGCCTTCCAGGCTTTATGACACAAGCTTCGACCATACCTTCAGAGGGCCGGCACAGTGAAAATAGGGGTAGTGGCCGTGACCAGGCAAGGCGCCGCGACTGCCTTAAGGGTTTCAACTGCGCTCTCGGAACTGCCGGGGGCAGAGGTTGACATACTGGCGCCGGCCAGATTCGCTGCTAGTTTTCCAGGCTCACGCCCATACAAGCAGCCCCTGCGTCAACTGTGCAGTGAAATATTCCAACAGTACAGTTGCCTGGTTATGGTTATGGCCATGGGTATCGTTTTCAGAACCATGGCGCCTTGCCTTGGCAACAAAAGGACAGACCCCGCGGTTGTTGTAATGGACGAAATGGGGCAGTTCGCCATCAGTGCTCTTTCCGGCCACGTGGGAGGAGCGAACGACATGGCCCGTTATATCCAGAGCAAGCTGGGTGCGCTGGCGGTAATCACCACGGCTACTGATGTGCAAGGACTACCTGCGGTGGATCTTTTGGCGCGTGACTACAACCTTGCTGTTGAACCTCTACATCATCTGAAAACTGTCAGTGCGGCCATGGTTAACGGGGAGGATGTCCATTTTTATATTGACGACGCATCAAAAATAACAGAGATTATAAAATTTCACCCCAAACCCATAGATAATTACCTGCAGGCGCCAAAGAAAGGCATTATTGTTTTTATTACCAGCAGGTTAATCGCCGGTCTTCCATCTGAATCGCTGTTTTTGCGACCGCGACACCTGGTGGTGGGACTGGGATGCCGCACGGGTATCAGCGCTGCGGCAGTCAAGGAAGCTGTGGAACAAGCCCTGGTCCTGGCGGACCGCAGCCTTGCTTCGGTGCGCCTGCTGGCTACTATTGATTTGAGGTCGGGAGAAGCAGGACTGGTTCAGGCTGCGTATGAAATGGGATTGCCCCTTGTTTCCTTCAGCAGGTTAGAAATAGCAGGTGTTTTTGACGTAAAAGGCAGGGACCTTTCTTATTCCCAATTTGTTCAGGACAGGATAGGAGTTGGTGGAGTTTGCGAGCCAGTGGCCCTATTGGCCGCCCCGGCGGCCAGGTTGATTTTGCGCAAGAGAGCGTTCAACGGGGTAACGGTAGCGATTGTCGAGGAAGACTGGCCGTAGTTGGTATTGGTCCGGGCGAAACCGGCCAGATGAGCGGCCGTGCCCTTGAAGCTCTGGAACAGGCCGAGGTGGTGGTGGGTTATAAGGCGTACATTGAGCTCATCTTTGGTCTGCTGCTGGAGAAAGAAGTCGTGAGCAGCGGCATGACCAAGGAGGTGGAGCGTTGCAGCCTTGCCATTAATAGAGCGCTGGAAGGCAAAAAAGTTGCTCTTGTATCCAGCGGCGACCCGGGTGTTTACGGCATGGCGGGGCTGGTACTGGAGCTTCTGGAACAGAAGGGCGCAGTGGAATCTCTTGACCTGGAGATTATCCCCGGCATAACCGCGGCAACTTTCGCCGCCGCCTGTCTCGGAGCGCCGCTGATGCACGATTTTGTGGTAATCAGCTTAAGTGATCTGCTAACGCCCTGGGAAATCATAGAGAAGCGCTTGGAGCACGCCTGCCGGGGCGACTTTGTTGTTGTCCTGTACAACCCGTCCAGTCGTAAGCGGACGGAGCAGATCCATAAGGCCAGAGAAATAATGCTTGAGTATAAAAAACCGGCAACCCCGGTGGGGATTGTACGCAACGTCGCCAGGAAAGATGAGGTAAGCGTGATCACCGACCTGGAGCGTATGGTGAATTACTCCATTGACATGTTTACCACCATCATTATTGGAAATAGCCAGACCCGCCGGGTCGGCAGGTTTTTAGTCACACCAAGGGGCTACCGGCTATGATCCTGGTACTGGCAGGCACGTCTGACGGCAGATTGATCGTGCAAACCCTTGCTGAAAAAGGAAAAGAGGTCCTGGCCTGTGCCGCCACACCTTATGGGGCGGCGTTGCTTGAGGGGTGCGGCGCGGCTGAGGTAAGCGGCCGCCGTTTGAGTGGGGAGGAAATCGGCCGGTTGATTGATGATAAAAATGTGGACTTGCTGGTGGATGCCACCCATCCCTACGCTCAAGAAATCTCATCGCTGGCTTTAAAGGTGTGCAGAGAGAAGAATATCCGTTACATACGTTACCAGCGGCCCCCCTCCAGAGTCCTGGAGAGCCCCCTGCTCCATTATGCCGGCAGTTATGAAAGCGCTGCTCAAAAAGCTGCGGCGCTGGGCAGGGTAATATTTCTGGCTACAGGCAGCAAAACACTCGGTATATTTGTAGCAGAGGCGCAGAGGAGAGGCTGCAGGGTGATTGTGAGGCTTTTGCCTGACCCGAAAGAATTGGATAAGTGTTTCCAACTAGGCCTCACTCCGGCCGATGTGGTTGCCATGCAGGGGCCGTTCAGCCAGGAGCTCAACGCAGCCTTATTGCGCCATTACAAAGCTGAGGTTTTGGTTACCAAAGACGGCGGGACCCCCGGCGGGATGGAGGAAAAGCTCAACGCGGCGCTGGAAACCGGTATCCCGGTAGTTATTGTGGAACGGCCGGACGTACTTTCCGGAGCAGTGGGCAGCGTCGGGGACTTAATGAAGATGATTGACTAAGAATGCATAGGAAGTGATTGGGGCATGACAACTGCTGTGATATTACTCAGCCATGGCAGCCGGGCCGTTGATGCAAGGACGGTGCTTGAGGCATACCGAATGATGCTGGAAAAATCCTGTAGCTACGATTTTGTTGCGACAGCTTCGCTCCAGTTCAACCAGCCGGATCTCCCCGCTACCGTGGAGGAGATGATAAAAAAAGGCGCCCAAAGAATCGTGGTTGCGCCTTTATTTCTTTACCAGGGAAGACACGTCCAGGATGATATTCCTGAAATTGTCCAGAGAGAAAGAGAGAAGTATCCGGAGGTAGAACTGGTGTTGGCAAGTAATATCGGCGCTGATGAAAGGGTAGCCCAGGTTATAATGGACCGAATCAGGGAGGTCTGCTAAATGATGGTTCTTAGTGAGCCCAAGGCGATTGAACAAAAGAGTATGGAAATTATTGAGGAGAACCTGCCCGGCCTGGCCAGGCTGCCTGTAGGAGAGCGGGAGATTATCAAGAGGATCGTCCACACCACGGGGGATGTTTCTATTGCCGGTCTAATCACCATCCATCCTGAGGCGGTAGAAGCGGGCCTGAAGGCTATCAGGAACGGGAGAATAATTGCCACTGATATCAACATGCTCAAAGTGGGAATTAATTCAGGTCGTTTGCGCTCATTTGGCATTGACGTTGTGTGCTACATCAGCGACCCGGATGTTGCACGAGAAGCTAAAGACAGAGGACTTACCAGGGCCATGGTGGCCATGGAGCGCGCGGCGCGAGAGGCGAAAAGGGGGATTATAGCCATCGGCAACGCCCCTACCGCCCTCTTTACCCTGTGCCGCATGATCCAAAAAGGCGAAGCGGCCCCGGCTCTGGTTGTAGGAACCACGGTGGGATTTGTAGGGGCCAGCGAGTCTAAAGAGACATTATTGAAACTGGCTATACCATATATAACCCTGCCCGGTACACGAGGCGGCAGCGCCATTGCCGCAGCAGCGGTTAACGCCCTGCTTGCGCTGGCTTAATATAACTCGTTAACGAAAAAGTACCCGTGGAGGGTATTTTTTTTGGCAATTCTGTTCATAATTCTTTATCATGGATAAAAATAAATGTATATTAAGTCTTTGGCTGGCAAAAATACCTTTTGGAGTCGGGAAAGGAGGAAAAATGAGTAAACTGGTTCCCAGGACTATGGTCATGACGGCTGCGTTAATCATAACGGCCCTTATGATCGGAAGCGTGGCGGCCTCAGCCAACGAGGCTTCCCAGAACACAAATACTCAATCTTCGTTAAAAACCGGTTCCGTTGAGGTAAGCTACACAGTTCAAGAGGGAGATAATCTTAGTTTAATCGCCTATAAACATCAGGTCGCAGTACGTGAATTGATGAGGGCCAATAACCTCAGTGACAGCCTGATCAGGCCAGGGGATGTACTGCAAATTCCCGAAGGGCTATCTTATGAGGGGCGTTTGTCTCGCGGGGTTGTGCCAAGGGAGGAATTGATGCTTCTAGCCAGGTTAATTCACGCTGAAGCACGAGGTGAAAGCTTTGAGGGCCAGGTGGCTGTCGGCGCCGTTATCCTGAACAGGATCAGCAGTCCGTATTTTCCAAAAACAATACCGGAAGTGATTATGCAAAAAAACAATAGGGTTTACCAGTTTTCACCGGTAGAAGATGGTTCAATCAACCTGGAACCTGACGAAAAAGCCTTCAAGGCAGCTGAGCAGGCTCTCTCGGGGAAAGACCCAACAGGTGGCGCGCTGTTTTTTTACAATCCAGATATCAGTAGGGATAGCTGGATCCTGACCCTGCCGGTCGTAACCAAAATCGGCAACCATGTTTTTGCAACCTGCACATAAATGGAGGCGGCCGTTAACTGGTCGCCTCTGTCGCTATATGGTCGAAACTCAATCCTTTAACCTGGACATTTACAGATTTAACCTGCAGCCCGGTCATGTCTTCCACGCTCTGTTTAATCTTATGCTGTATTTGAATTGCCACTTCTGGGAGGTTCAGCCCGAAAAAGATTACAGGAGAAACGTCAACAGTGACAAGCCCTTCATGCTCCACAACAACCCCGATTTTACCCGCGCTTCTGACGCCCTTGACTGATGTGGCGGCGTACCCCGCGATGGCGCTCAGGGCGCTGTTGGCGATGGTCAGCCGGCCGTTATAGGTGAAAGTAGGCCTGACCATTGACTGTTCGAGCCAGTCTTTTCTTCCGGAGGCGCCGCCTTTTTTACGCATAAAAACTTTGAGAGGGTCGACCAGGGTATTGGGAAAACTTTTTTTAACCTCCAGGGTAGGAGCAGGAATGACATGTTTACTGTAGCAGGTCCGCAAGTATTTGGCTTTCCTGATTTCCTTTTCGCTGGCGACTTCTTCGATTTTAATAATACGGCAGGGGAGTGGCAGTCCCAGTCTTGAGGCAATACGTTCCACCATACCTATAGAAGTACCCAGGACCAGAAGCCTGTTCAGGTCAAGCTCGCCAAGGGACTCTTTCATAATTTCCGCCTGTCTGTCATCCATGAACAGAGCTGACCTGATGGCCGATATCCGGGTGGGTTGTTGTTTAGCCGATTTTCCGGCGAGGATACGGTTGCCCTGAATTAAAAGGCCGTCGTCAATAATGGCTTGGGCGTCAATCTGGTGGGCAAGGTTAACCGCGCGGTGGCTTTTCCCTGTACCGCTTGGTCCGACTAGAGCGTAAACTTCCAATAAATACACCTACTTTAAAAAAAGACTAATTTCCTTTTGATGATAGCATATTCATCTTGTATTCAATAGTCAAGGTAAACGTGACACTAAAGTGTCAGCATTTCAACCTTTGATGGTTGTATTATGTGAGTGCGAATTATTCGCACAGCTATAGAGGAATGCTGTATATATGGTTTAAATCTCCAAAGGGTATCCAACTAGTGTTTTTAGAATTAGGGACAAGGTGACTAATACAATGAAAGCAAAAATAACGTTGTTGATGTTACTTATCTCCACCACCATGGTATTGGCCGGTTGCTCTGCCCGGTCCTTTATTGACGCAGACTTTCCGGTACCTTCAAAAATTCTGGATGCCAATGGCACAACAATCACTACCGTTAGTGAGGAAAATCGCGTTCCGGTATCTCTCGACAACATCTCTCCCTATATGCAGCAGGCTATCGTGGCCATTGAAGACGCCAGGTTCTACCAGCACCACGGGATCGACCCGGTTGGCCTGGCCAGAGCCCTGTGGAGAAATATTAAAGAGCGCAGTATCGTTGAAGGGGGCAGCACCATATCGCAGCAACTGGTCAAAAACCTTTACCTGGAACCGGAGCGGACCGCAGGGCGTAAACTGGAGGAAATTTTCCTCACCATCCAGCTGGAAAGAAAACACACCAAAAAAGAAATTCTGGAAATGTACTTAAACCAGATTTACTTTGGGCAAGGCGCTTACGGGGTGGAAGCAGCCGCCAGGACTTATTTCAATAAGCCGGCCAAAGACCTGGGACTCGCTGAAAGCGCGATGCTGGCGGGAGTCCCCAGGGCTCCCAGTATATATGCGCCCTCCCAGAACTTCGAGGGGGCCAAAGCGCGCCAGACCACTGTTCTCAACAGGATGGTAGAACTTGGAATGCTCAGCCGGGAGCAGGCCCAGGAGGCCAGTGGGCAGTTTTTGCAGCCATCCAAGTCGCCTGTTTCTGTAAGGAAGGCCCCTTACTTTTCCAATGAGATCATGAACTATATTGAGAAGAATTATCCCAACGGGTTGGAAAGATTATATTCAGGTGGTTTGTTAATTTATACCACGCTGGATTTAAATATGCAGGAGTCTGCAGAAAAAGCCGTTTCTCAGGGGCTTAAGGGACGCGACCAGGAACTTGACGGAGCGTTGGTGGCAATCGATCCAAAAACCGGTCAGGTGAAGGCCATGGTAGGCGGTAAAGACTATGCCAGGTCCCAATTCAACCGGGCCGTAGCCAGGTTTCAACCGGGATCGGCCTTCAAGCCGTTTCTCTACGCCGCTGCTATCGACAGTGGATATACAGCAGGCAGCACCATCATCTGTGAACCCGTCAGTTTTCTCCAGACCGGCGGCGCCAGATACGAGCCTGAAGACTACCAGGGAGGCTACCACAACCGTCCGTTTACCCTAAAAGAAGCGCTGTATACCTCTGATAATGTGGTGGCTGTTAGGCTGAACGAGCAGGTAGGGGCTGCCAAGGTGGCTAATTATGCCCGGCGAATGGGTATAGAATCACCGCTGCGGCCAGTACTCTCGCTGCCTCTGGGAACTTCAGAGGTGACCCCGCTTGAACTGGCCAGGGCTTACGGTCCGCTGGCCAATAAAGGTATTAAAGCGGAGCCTTACTTCATACAAAAAATAACTGATAGAAACGGGCGGGTACTGGAGGAACACAGGCCGAAATTGGAGCAATCCCTTGATGAGAAAACCGCTTACATTGTCACTGATATGCTTACAGCGGTATTAAAACCGGGTGGCACAGCGTCTAATATTTCCTCCGCTGTAGGACGGCCGGCGGCGGGTAAGACGGGGACCACGGAGAACCTCAAGGAAGCCTGGTTTGTTGGCTATACACCGGACCTTGTGGCTGCCGTTTATATCGGTTACGATGACAAAAATAAAGAGGTGGGACAAACCGGCGCTCAGATAGCCGCTCCCATCTGGGCCAGCTTTGCTGAGGCAGCCTTGAAGGATGTTCCAGCCTCAGATTTTACCATGCCGGCTGGTGTTATGAAGGTCACTATATGTGCCGAAGACGGGCTGCTGGCAGGTCCGTTCAACACCAGGGTGATCGACGCGGCTTTCATCCAGGGTACTGAACCTGCCGCGGTATGCCCGGGAAGCGGTGGAGGGGTAATATCCCCGGACAGCACCAGACAAGGATACCTTGGACCGAGGAGCTTTTCCTTGCCCGGCCTGGACAGGGTTGTTCCTAAAAACCTCTTTGAAACCTTTAACCGCAGTAAAAAAAGTCCCCCTTAAAAAAGGATGACTTAAATGTAATGGTGTATTACCAAAGATCTATTAACTGCATTATAGTAGCTTTTTTTTGCGAAAATAAATATAGACTACAATAGCCAGGGGAAACATAAAAGCCATAAAGAGTGCCCAGGCGATGGACTCCGAGAGCACCCTTCCCCGCCGGCGTGTGTCCCAAAAGACCAATACGGCTGAGCCGCCGAAAAGGGCTAGTAAAAAATAATTGGCTATCAGAGAAAATGTACTGGGTTCACCTGTCAACAAAAATCACTCCTTATATTTGGCATGTTGCCAGGTCTAAATATCAGGTGCGATATTTAATAACCCTGGCGGGGGCGCCGCAGGCCACGGCATATGCAGGAATATCACGGGTTACCACGCTGTTGGCCCCGATTACCGCTCCGTCTCCAACAGTCGTCCCCCGCAAAATCGCACAGCCCCTCCCAATCCAGACATCACTGCCAATTTTGATGGGAAGCGCGTTTAAATCCTGGTCACGGATGGGGAGCCCGTTTTTTTCAAAGCTGTGGTTTGCGTCGATGACACTGACAAACTCGGCCAGCATGGTATTATCACCGATGGATATGCCGGTATCACTGGACAACACACAGTTCCTTCCAATGTATATCCTATTGCCCAGCGTAATACTGCCTGTGTCGGTTACTACAAATGAAACCCCCGGCGCAAAAAGGCATTCGTCTCCAATAACAACACGGTGACAAAGGGGTACATCAAACATCCCTTCAAAAACAGTGTTGCGTCCAACGGATTGCAGCAGCCGGCCGGCCATAAAAGTATAGTAGCCCGTCATTAAGAACCGGAGTAACTTGTATATCAACTTGATCATGGTAACACTCCCAAGAAGACAGACCTAAATTTAATTCGACACGAATGCTGGGATAACCTTTAATTATTGAAAGACAACAGCTGTTCCCAAGAGAGCTTTTCTCCTTGACTTTTTGGGCCGACTATGGGAAAATATATTTTGTCAGTCCGCTAGGTTAGCTTCGGGACGTAGCTCAGTTTGGTAGAGCGCACGGTTCGGGACCGTGAGGTCGCACGTTCAAGTCGTGTCGTCCCGACCAAATACTTTACAGGAAACCCGCAAAGCCTTATATTAGGGGCTTGCGGGTTTTCATATTGACACTGGATTGCCAACCCTATATGCTGTTTATAGATGCTGGAGGAGGGAATATCGTTGAAAAATAATCTTGAAATTGGTGAAGTTGTTTATCAAAAAACCAAATATGGCATGGTGAAGAGCAAAATTGTCAAGATAATCAATGAAAATTATGCAATTATTGATAAGGGTTACGGGGAACAAAAAGTTAGAGTTGATCAATTAATAAAAGAACAAGATGATATGTCAGCAAAAGAACAAGAAATATTAAGCAAATTGCAAAAAGAATTTATGGGAATGTAAAAATAAATGATAACCTGATGATTGGAATTTAAATAAGAAAACCCGCAAACCCTTATATCACAAGGATTTACGGGTTTTCTTATTGAGATGGTACGAAAAGGAAATCAAGGCAGCTAAATTACTTCGAATGAATCACCCATTTTTTGCCTGCAGCATATAATTGATAGTAAGTATGCTAAATTATAGATTTTTGAGGCTTGGCGAAAGGGGTAAATATTCATGTTGTCAAATGAAGAGTTCGTAATACAATCATTGGACATACACTTATTCTTTTTGAGAATTATGAAGGAGCATGCCTTCTTTTTGGAAGGAGGCTTTACTCCCGTGAATTCTGATTTGGCCCGTCAGGCCGATACTTTTAAGAAAAAGTACGAGGCCTTGTTAACAGAGGCGGTAACCCTAACCGGCGGATGTATCAGCCCCGGTGTAGCCTCTTCAGGAGAAGTAGTTACCGATTTTACACTTAATGCTGAGAGGGCAACAGAGTTTTACACCGGCATATCTATTGACACCAACATTACCAGGGCGGAGCTTTCCCTTACTAAGCGGGTAACGCAGTTGAATTTACAAACGCTGGTACAACGTGTCGCTGATTTAAATCAGCGGGCAATTGCTGTGACTCAAAGCTTAATAAATTTTAAGACTATAGTCCTGGACAGTATTTTAGCTTGCAAGATGTTCACATTCAACTACCCGCTATTAATTGACCACATTCGCCGGGAAGCTATATTGTTTGTCGAACTGCTCACCAGACTGCAAAATAGGGTGATGGTAGATATTATCGGATTTGCAGTTGAACAGGAGTCCTTTTGGAATAGAATTATGGCAGAACATGCTAAATTTATCAGGGGGCTTTTAGATCCCACCGAAGAGGTCTTGTTCCAAACAGCCAATAACTTTGGTAAAGAATTTGATTTGCTTACTGCTGAAGCGATGGCCTTGCACAGTCAGATTAACCTTTTTCCGCAGGTTACGCAGAAAAGCCTGAAGGAAACTATTGGGATAAGGGATTTCAAGAGGCAAGGCACAGAGGGTATTCTTGCCTGCAGAATAAGGTCTATTATATTGCCTTTATTAGCTGACCATACCCTCAGAGAAGCCAATCATTATCTACGTTTATTAAGGATTTTTAGTATGAGTGCTTGAGTTAAGTCCCGCTACTGCATTGTAACAATACCAAGATCCTTAACATAATATGTTGCGTAAGTGTCATTTGGAAAAGGAGGTGTGTTAATAAATGGCAGAATTTGTTGAAATGCAGACAGGATTTGGTAATCCAGCGTTTATCTTCTTTCTTATTTTTATACTGTTAGTATTTGGTGTCGGTTGCTGCTTCTTCATCTAACAACATCCTTGTACTATCGGCTATTTTTAGCACCCTAAATATTTTTCACTCCCAGGCAGAGCGTATCCTGATCAGGTAGAATTATGTGACCTGTTCAGGGTACGCTTATTCTTTGACGGCTATCATTGCCGTTCGCATGTATAGAAAAGAGCCGCCAGCTAAATAACCGCCGGCGGCTCTTCTAGGGGTTGATGGCGAGACCCCTGACGCTATTAGCTTTAGATGCAACCCCCGCCGCCAAAGGCCCAGAAACCTACACCAAAGACCAAAAGGATAAAGATTAAGAAGAAAATGAACGCCGCGTTACCAAATCCTGCCTGCTCAATTTTAACATCTGCCATACTTTATGCCTCCTTGATAATTTTATCTTAATATATGTTTATAAATTAGATATTGTCACAAAACAGGGAATTTATCATTCGGCATAAAGAAATGATATTTAATGGTAAAGGTTTGTCTGGATTATCAATGTGTATGCGGCAGCTGTTTCCAGTGGTGGACAATTTGTGATATAATACCATTATTGTTTTAGCAGCTATGAAAAGAAGCTAGGAGGGGTTCTTTGTGAATCTTCTTATTATGGGGCCTCCGGGTGCGGGAAAAGGCACTCAGGCGGAAGTGTTGGCGAGGGAACTTAATATAACCAATATCTCTACCGGCGATATGTTTCGCGCTGCCATCAAGGAAGGCACTGAGATGGGCAGGAAAGCGAAGGAGTACATGGATATGGGCGAGCTTGTACCGGATTCTGTAGTGGTGGGAATTATAAAGGATCGCCTTTCTCAAGCGGACTGTGCCAGGGGATTTTTGTTGGACGGTTTTCCCCGCACTGTAGTGCAGGCCGAAGCGCTGGAAGAAACACTCAAGACAATGGGACGAACGCTTGACGGGGTAATCAACATCTTTGTACCACGTGAAAAAATAGTAGATCGTTTGACCGGCCGGCGTATTTGCCGTGACTGCGGCGCCAGTTACCACGTGCAATATAATCCACCAGCAAAAGATGATGTATGCGACGCATGTGGCGGCGAGTTGTATCAACGTAGTGATGACAATGAAACTGTTGTAAACAACCGTCTGGATATATATGAATCCAAAACCCAGCCTCTTATTGATTATTACGCCAAGAGAAATCTGCTGAAAAGCGTCAACGGAGACCAGGATATTAAAAAAGTGTTGGGTGATATCTTAACCATTCTGGACAAGTAACAGTTTAGAGATAATAACATAATATTGCCAGTGAAAAATTCATCTCCCCCGGCATATAGATTAGTATATTAAGAAGGGGGGGGTTCTAGAGGTTAGGGCTACTATCTCCTGGTTTAAACCAGCAGGCACGGTTTCTTGATGTATAATTCCGATTTCGGGAATTTATGGTTTCAATATAAATACTTTCAAACGATTGGCGAATATCAGGGCGATAAATCAATTCGCCTGTTTTTTTTGCTAGTTTAAATTTTATTTATTTTTTATTTTGTTTTAAAAACGAGTCTGTTGAATAAAAGTAAATCCGGAAATGCTTTAAAAGTAATATTTATTTTGTTGACCAAATTATTTTTATTAAGTTAAGATCATTTGTAATATAGAAAGATATTTAAGGAGGTGTTTTTTTATGGAGAAAAGAGACCTGGTTATTATTGGCGGCGGACCTGCAGGCCTCTCCGCTGGAATATACTCAGCTAGGGCCGCGCTCAATACATTGCTGCTGGAGAGGGGCGTCCCAGGGGGTATGGTGGTAAGCACCCAAAATATTGAGAATTATCCTGGCTTTCCAGGTATAGGCGGGCCCGAGCTTATGATCCAGATGGAGAAACAGGCCCGCGGCTTCGGACTGGAGATAATGTCCTCAAATGTTGAGAAGATTGAACCTTCATCCAAGGAAATTACTGTGATTACTGATAAAGGGCCAATCAAAACCGGAGCCCTGATAATTGCCACTGGAGCTCAGCCGCAACTGCTCAATGTAAAGGGAGAGGCTGAATATACCGGACGGGGTGTTTCCTACTGCGCTACCTGCGACGGCGCTTTTTTCCGTGGTAAAAAAGTCGCCGTGGTCGGTGGGGGAGACGCCGCAGTTGAGGAAGCCATTTATCTAACCAAATTTGCGGAAAAAGTTTACGTCATCCACAGGCGCGGTGAGTTGAGAGCTACCAAAATAGTCCAGCAACGGGCTTTCATGAACCCTAAGATTGAATTTGTCTGGCACAGTGTGGTTGATGAAATCAATGGTACAGATACGGTTGAGGCTGCGCTGCTCAGAGATGTCCGTAACAATTTCAGGTCGAGGCTTTCGGCTGATGGTGTTTTTATATATATTGGCTACCAGCCTAATGCCGACCTTGTTAAAGACATCGTCAAAGTGGACGACAAAGGCTATATCATAACCGATGAAAACATGCTGACATCTCAACCGGGTATATACGCAGCCGGGGATGTGCGGCAAAAACTATTACGTCAGGTTGTAACAGCTGTTGCTGACGGAGCTATAGCAGCTGTAGCAGCAGAAAAATACCTGCAAGCGCAAAGGTAAAGAAAAACTCAGATTATATATGACATAACAATGTATAAATCATTTTAATATCGAGTAGTTCAGAATCAAGCTGTGATTCGTGCATAAAAATCTTTTTATAAAAAGCAACAGGTGTTTTTTTTAGAAGGGAATTTAATCACAAGTGAAGAAATAATATACTAAAGTTTCTTACTATTCTGACCTATTATAATTTAGGAGGTGCACTCTTGGAAGATTTACTTAATAGGTTCCGGGCAGGCGAGCACCGGGCGCTGGCTAGGGTGATTTCAATTGTAGAGAACGAGATGCCTCAAAAGGACGAGCTTATTAAGCAAATATACCAGCAGACAGGTCGAAGCTATATTCTGGGGGTAACCGGCTCACCTGGCGCAGGTAAAAGTTCTCTGGTGGACCTCCTTGTTAAAGAAATAAGAAAAAGGAATGAAAATGTCGGGATTATAGCGGTGGATCCCACCAGCCCCTTTACCGGCGGGGCCATTCTGGGAGACCGTATACGTATGAACGCGCATGCTTTGGACGAAGGGGTTTTTATTCGCAGTATGGGCACCAGAGGCAGCCTTGGTGGGGTGACCAAGACCACCAAGGAAATAGTTAAAGTCATGGACGCCTTTGGGATGGATTGGATCATCATTGAAACTGTGGGTGTAGGTCAGGCTGAACTGGACATTATGTATATAGCAGACACTACCATAGTCGTTCTGACTCCCGGGGCAGGGGACAGTATACAGACTATGAAGGCTGGTATTATGGAGATCGCCGATGTGTTTGCCGTAAATAAATGCGATATGCCGGGCGCTGACAGAGTTGTTGCAGAAGTGGATATGATGCTGGATTTTCGTGACGATCACGTAAAATGGCGGCCACCCGTAGTGCAAACATCTACCATGAATATTGTTGGTATCACTGAACTTTTATCAGCTATTGAAAGACACCGCGGCTATCTCCTCGACAAGGGGATCTTTGATGTTAGAAGAAACGAGCGTGCAAAAAATGAAACGCTTGACATAGTAAGCCAACAATGGGAAAGGTTGGTTAGAAAGCAGGTAAATCAGCCCGGGCAGGTAAAACGGCTTCTTGAAAAAGTCGCTGCACGGGAAGTTGACCCATATACCGCTTCGGTGCAAATTTTGGATTTGGTTATGCAACAGGTGGTTGGACAGGCGACGCCGGCCCGGTAATAAGATCTGCTATCTATAGCCCTACCAAATAAGGGGCTATTTTTTTATTATAATATTTTGGAAACGCAGTGAAATCTTTGCTTATTTTGGGTATAATCAAGAAAAAACTTAAGGAGTGAAAAAATGAAGGTAACGTTCTTGGGACATGCGGGATTCCTTGTGGAGGGGAGCGCGACCATAGTAATTGACCCGTTTCTGACCGGCAACCCTGTTGCAGCAGTAAAACCCGAAGAAATCAGGGCTGACCTGGTACTGGTAACACATGGCCACGGCGACCACCTGGGTAATGCCGTGGCCATCGCCAAACAATCCGGTGGTACGCTGGTTTCCGTGTTTGAGATGGCAACTTATGCCGGACGTAAGGGGGCGTTATCGCACGGAATGCATATTGGAGGCAGCCATACCTTTAATGGAGTAAAAATAAAGCTGACGCCGGCATGGCACGGGACAGGTTTCGGCGAAGGACCCATGGAATATCTGGGTACACCATGCGGATTTTTGATTAATATGGACGGCAGAACCATTTACCATTCCGGTGATACCGGCTTATTCGGTGACATGGAACTAATCGGTCGCCTGCATCCGGCTGACCTGGCCTTACTGCCTATCGGCGATAATTTCACGATGGGGCCGGAGGATGCATTAGAAGCAGTAAAGATGCTTAAGCCCAAAATGGTCGTTCCCATGCATTACAATACCTGGCCTCTAATCAAACAGGACCCGTTGAAATTTAAAGCGGAGGTGGAGTCTGCTACAGTAAGTATGGTTACGGTGCTTGCCCCGGGCGAAAACTTTGAGCTTCTTTAAAAATATTAACGCAACAAAAAAGAAACTGTACCTTATTATTACCATTAACACCAGTCTACACCAGTCTACTAAATGATGGTCTGATTAATCCTGGACCCGTGATTAATCAGACCGTCCACTTGTTAAAAACTTTACTACTATTCTTCCCAGACCTTAACTTCTTTCATTTTATCGCCTGGTTTAATTTTATCTACGTATTCCATTCCCTCTACCACCTGGCCAAAAACGGTGTGGACCCCGTCAAGGTGGGGGAATGAGTCGTAGCATATAAAAAATTGGCTGCCGCCCGTATCTTTTCCTGCGTGCGCCATCGATAAGGCTCCCTTAACATGCTTATGGGGGTTGCCGGCAGTTTCACATTTTATTCTGTAACCTGGTCCGCCTGTCCCATTACCTTTAGGGCAGCCTCCCTGGGCAACAAAACCCGGTATTACCCGGTGAAAATTCAAACCGTTATAAAATCCGGAATTTGCGAGTTTCTCGAAATTTGCAACCGTTCCCGGCGCAGCTTTATCAAAAAACTCTATAATCACTTTATTACCGTTCTCTAACTCAATACTGCCTTTTTTCATGGGCGATCCTCCTTTAATACCTTGACGGTAAGTCCTATTCTACCATAATAATGAAAGTAATGCAAAAATGCGTCGAGAATCAACTAAGTTCGTGTAATTTTTTTATCTAATCGAAAGATTGCCACTTGACCGCAGATTGTAGAAGTGATAGAATAACAACTGTTCGCGCCGCAAGGCGCGAATCCGGCCAGAAAATACCAGTTGACACGGGGCCGGCAGAAATGATAGGATAATATTTGCGTCGCGCTAAAGGGCGACACGGTCTTTGAAAACTAAACAGTGGATGGATGGAAAAAAGGACGTCAGACGTCGGACGTCAGACGTCAGGATTAGGGTAAGGCTTAAGGGTTTTAAGAAGCCCAAGAGAAGTGCCCGGATACTGACGACTGCTGCCTGACGACAGACGACCGAATTACATGACTCTCGTCAAAGAACGAGCAGTATTCCAAACAGACGTAAGGCGAAGAAGTAAGGCGGAGGAAGAAAGGAAACTCAAAGGTTCCAAAGACCCAAGAGGAATACCTTGGACCCTACGACTTACGACCTACGGCTTGCGACTAAATTAACGAGCGAGATCAAATTTTTCAGATATAAATGGAGAGTTTGATCCTGGCTCAGGACGAACGCTGGCGGCGTGCTTAACACATGCAAGTCGAACGGAAGTTTGAGAGGAAGCTTGCGAATCTCAAACTTTAGTGGCGGACGGGTGAGTAACGCGTGGATAACCTGCCTTAATGACCGGGATAACGCCGGGAAACTGGCGCTAATACCGGATACGCTCACCCAGAACACATGTTTGGGTGAGGAAAGGAGCAATCCGCATTAAGATGGGTCCGCGTCCCATTAGCTAGTTGGAGGTGTAAGAGACCCCCAAGGCGACGATGGGTAGCCGGCCTGAGAGGGTGGACGGCCA
>NZ_QFGB01000009.1:0-98982 GCF_004369245.1 Pelotomaculum sp. FP
GGCTTCTTTAACAAGCTGCTCTTTGAAATCCTGAGGATATCTTTTACGTTTCATCCATACCCCTCCGTTAATATTAGTTTATATTAATAAGGGGGTATGGCTCAAACTCAATTAAGGGGCTTAATAGAAAAGATCAATAGTCTCAAATATCAGTGTGGGGTCAAATTGTATCCCTGCATATTTTACAAGTTCTTTCTTAGCCACTTCAATTGACATAGCCGCACGGTAAGGACGGTTGCTGGTCATAGCATCGAAAGCGTCCGCAATCGCCAGGATACGGCATTCAATTGGAATTTGCTCTTCCTTCAGACCAAGAGGATAGCCTTCACCGTTCCACCACTCATGATGTTTAAGTATCCAATCGGAAATCAGAACAAGGTCCGGGGCAGACTGTGCGATACGATGCCCGATTTCACAGTGGCAGCGCATAACCTCTTTTTCCTCTTCAGTAAGAGAGTTTTTCTTAAATAAAATGCGATCAGGTACAACCGATTTGCCGATGTCGTGAAACTTTGCAAAAAGGCGCAGGTCTGAAAGGTTTCGCTCGTTCATACCAAGGTTCTCACCTATTTTTACAACGAGGTCCTGTATCCGGTCGGCGTGTCCTTTGGTAAGATAATCCCTTTCCTCAAAGGCTATCATCAAAGTGTGTACGATGGCGCTGCGGGTGCTTTTACTACGGTGCAGTTTCTCACGGTACATATTGTTGTCGGCCTCTTTAAAGGCATCAATAATATTTGTGTTAGAGCCACAGGAAAATCCTGTTGATATACTCAGAGGTAGATTTGGGTTAGAGTCATTATAAGCGGCAACGGTCTTTTGGATCCTGGCGCAAACAGCTTTTGCGGCATCAGGATCATGGCCGGGGAGAATTAATGCAAATTCATCCCCGCCTATACGGGCTACAATATCCTTTTCGCGAAGGGTGCTTTTCAGTAAACTTGCGGCTGTTATAAGGAGTTTATCGCCAATGTCGTGCCCGAGGGTGTCATTAACCAATTTTAGTCCGTCCACATCGCATACGACAAGGCAAAACTGTTTGCTTAGCTGTTTCATTTCCCGCTCGAAATAGGCGCGGTTGTATAACCCGGTTAGAGAATCCTGTAAACTTAAAGTTTTTAATTGTTCCTCAAGCTTTTTTCGCTCGCTGATGTCGATAATTATGCCGCGAAAACCGACTGGCCTGCCGTCTTCTATCATGGCGTTGGAGTGGATTGTTATTGGGAATCTGCTCCCGTCTTTTCTCCGGGCTGTGTATTCCTGGCCGCCAAGATAACTACCGTTTATGATTTTTATCATATTCTCCCGAACTCTCAACCTATCCTCCGGAACAATATAATCGAATACTACAATTCCTTTGTCGAAATCTTCCTGTGTGGCGCCAAAAAAATTAATCGCGTTCCGGTTGGCGTAAAGAAGGTTTCCTTTCAGGTCAATTTCATAGATTACTTCAGGAAGGGAGTCTGCCAAATGCCGGTATCTATCCTCGGCAAGCTTTCGTTCATTGATATCACGGACAATAGAAATGACTTTGTCTGTTCCTCCAACTGCTGCCCGTTTTAAATTCACTTCCACCCAAAAAGGCCGGCCATTTTTTCCCCTGGCCCGCCACTCAAAAATTTGCGGACCCTCGCTGCTTGCCAATCTAATTTTTTGCAGCGCATCATCTTTTGAGTAAGGTGGCGGTTCGCATGAAATTATGTCCATAGGGCCCTTCAGCTGATCAACTGTATATCCGTACATTTCACAAGCCTTTAGGTTGGCGTCTATCACGTTTCCTGTTTCAATATCGTGTATAAATATAGCGTCATTGACAGCATTAAAAATAGAAAGGTAGTCATTACAGTCGCAGTTTCTCACAAGAACCTCTCCCTCTGCTACTTGAATTTAACCATTTCGACAATATCGAATAGATTCCTTTAAGCTCCAGACATGGGATTATTCATTATCTAATTTTTTATTTAGATATTTAATCAAAAACAGAAGAGTTGAACAATGCGGAGGTTGAGAAGGTATGTGATGGAAATGGTTTTTGGCGGGAATTGTACTCATGGCGCCAAAAAACCTGGCAGCCGCCAGGTTTTAGTGTTTTCTGGAAGGCGATGTTTCACCCATTTCCTGTCTAAGGATCAGTATCCCTTCCATTGAGGTTGGGAAACCGGCTGTGGGTGCGACCAACATAAGCGCATGTTCAATTTCCTCTCTGCTGCACCCGCTTTTTATTGCTTTAATTATATGGGTTCTGAGTGAATAATGATGTTGACCGGCGGCAGAAATAGCAACTTTGATCAGCCAGCGAGTCTTTTCGTCCAGCGGGCCGCCTTCAGTGTGCACCAATTTGCCGTAGTTCTCATAGGCCCTATAAACATCTTCATGTTTGCCGATAAAATACTTTAAGTTTTGTTCTATTGTATCCATAACCACAAATCCCTTCATTAGATCAATTTTCCTTTAGCATAGCCAGCGCTTCTGATTGTTATTCATATTAGCTTTTTAAATTCTTCCAACCATGGCGAAGTCCCTCTTAATGCCGGGCATGCCCGGCTGCCAGCCGGCCGGGACACCGAGGCCTGTGGCCTCTTCGAATTGCAGCCCCTGAATCACCCGGATGATCTCGTCGACGTTGCGGCCTACTTCGCGAGGGTAAAGGCAGGCATATTTGATCTCCCGCCGGGGAGATATGATGAAAGTGGCCCTGTAGGTGAAGCCCAATTCCTCCCTCAGTACTCCATACTGCCGGGATATTAAATGGGACCTGTCGGACAACAGAGGATACTGCACGGTGCGGGCGGAGGGCGAAACTTCGGCGAACACTTTGTGGGCAAAGACGCTGTCGGTGCTGATAGCCAGGACTTGAGCGCCCAGCTTTATAAACTCGTCGTACCGGGCAGCCACGGCTGCCAGTTCGGTCGGTCAGACAAAGGTAAAATCACTGGCATAGAAAAACAAAACCACCCACTGGTTCTGGAAATCACGGAGTTTTACCGTGATTTGTCCGCCGCGGTAATAAGCTTCCGCCTCAAAGTCCGGAGCAGGTTGGTCTGGTTTAACTAATATATTGGGATATTGGCAGGGACGAAGGCTGCCCGGTGCTTTTGTTTCAAGCTCGATGGACAAAAATACCACCCCCTAAAGGTTTCCATTTATTTTACGTATTCCTGGATTGGTTTGCTACTAATAATAAAATCTGGTGCAAGTGTTCTTTCCCCGTTGTGATGGATATTCTTAGGAATATTTGGAGGTTTTGTTAATTGCCTGTTGAATTGTAGTAGTGCAAGAATTTAAAGATAAGGCTATTCTGTTTAGCAATAATGGGGAAGAGATCTGGGAGCCCCTGAATGCCCGGAACATTCGATGCCATTCCAGGAGGTGGGTATAATGAAAGCCCTTATTTTTGGCGGGACAGGGTTTATCGGGAGGAATTTATGCAATGAATTGCTTTCTGCCGGCTACAGAGTTTCAATTGTCAGCCGGAATCCCCAAAAGGCAGGTTTATCAGGAAGCGGGGCGGAGGCAGTAGCATGGAGTGTATCTGCTGGCGCGCTACCCGTGGAGTTATTGGATGGTGTCACTTTAATTATAAATTTGGCCGGAGAATCCATTGGAAACCGGCGTTGGACGCAGCCTGTAAAAGAGGAAATCTTGAACAGCAGAGTCCAAATAACACAGGCTATTGTAAATGCCATCAAACAACAACGATTTATACCCAGAGTATTGATCAACGCATCGGCTATTGGGTTTTATGGTCCCCGTGGGGATGCGGAAATAACCGAGAGCACACCGGCGGGACATGATTTTTTAGCTAAAGTATGCCAGGCTTGGGAAGAAGAAGCTCTTAAAGCTCAAACTTCAGGCGTTAGGGTAGTTGTTGTAAGAATTGGCGTGGTAATTGGGGATGCAGGAGCGCTTGCCCGGATGAAGGCTCCTTTTCGCTTTTATGTAGGTGGGCCGCTGGGAACAGGAGCCCAATGGATGTCTTGGATACATGTTAAGGACTTGACAAGGTTGATACGATTTGCGGCAGAAAATGAAAACATGAATGGTCCGGTTAACGCCACTGCGCCGGAGCTGGTTCGAATGAAAGACTTTTGTAATACGCTGGGCCAAGTTATGGGAAGACCCTCATGGTTGCGGGTTCCTGGCTTCCTGCTTAAAGTTGTTTTGGGAGAAATGTCAAATATCTTGTTAAACAGCCAGCGGGTCTTGCCGGATAAGATTCTCAAAGAAGGTTTTTTATTCCGCTTCCCGGTCCTCAAGAATGCCCTTGAGGATATTATTCAGCAGTAAAAAGCTTGAGATAGTCTCCATATCCTTCATTTTCTAAATCTTCTTTGGGAATAAAGCGCAGCGAGGCGGAGTTTATGCAATAACGGAGTCCGTTGGGCCCCGGTCCGTCGTTGAAAACATGCCCTAAGTGAGAATCGGCAGTTTTGCTTCGCACCTCGGTACGAACCATTCCGTGGCTTTGATCAACCTTTTCTTCAATAGCAGCTGAAAGAATCGGTTTTGTGAAGCTGGGCCAGCCGCATTCACTATTGAATTTGTCTTTTGAGCTGAATAATGGCTCACCCGAGACAACATCGACATAAATCCCTTCACGTTCATTATTCCAGTATTCGTTCCGGAATGGGGGCTCAGTTCCGTTTTCCTGGGTAACGTGATATTCTAAATCCGTTAGCTTGGCCTTTAAGTGGGACTTATCTGTTGGCCAATGTTTTTTGATAAATTCATCCCTGCCCGAACCTTGACGGTACAGCGCATAGCGAAAAGAGTTCTTTTTGTGAAAATCTTGATGATACTCTTCAGCAGGGTAAAAGGTTTTGGCGGGTAGAATTTTTGTGGCAACCGGTTTTTGAAAACGTCCGCTTTCATCTAGAGCCTTTTTAGATGCTTCCGCCTTGCGGCGTTGTTCGTCGTCATGATAAAAAATCGCAGTTTGATAGGACTGCCCACGGTCATTGAACTGGCCGCCGGGGTCGGTCGGGTCGATTTGCTGCCAAAAGATCTCTAAGAGTTTATCATAAGATATCTGACTAGGCTCAAATGTAATCTGGACGGCTTCATAATGCCCGGTCGATCCGGAGCAGACTTCTTTATATGTTGGATTCTCCGTGTAACCCCCAGTGTAGCCCGATACAACATGAATAACCCCATCCATTTTTTCAAATGGAGCTGCCATGCACCAAAAGCATCCGCCGGCAAAGGTTGCCAGTTCCATTTTGCTCCTCACCTCGCAATTAATTCCCAAATAGTCCTTATTTCACTATAGCATGTTGAAAAATAGTCCTGTTTATGTAAAGATTATTCTTGGATCACGACCAGTGATGATCAACGCGGCCTGGGGAGTGGGTAGGCCCATTGCCAGAGGTAAGGTAGCCTGATACAATCGTGGTCGACAAGACAATACATTCTAAGAGGAAAGCTTAAGATAGAAGCTATTCGAGGTTTGGGATGCAAATAGTTCCAGTTTATACAGCCTATTGGCATGTTATTTGCTATATATTTTGTAGGGTATTCACAACACTAATACAAGTTTTATGAGACGAGTTTTAAATTTAAGTTATCTTAGGTAAGTGCGAGGGGTGTGAAGGGTAATGAGTGATGATTTGGCTGATTTCTTGAGGGGGAAAAAACAGTTGTTACAGAAAGGACTAGAAGAAAAAAGAAATGATATTAAGGAATTATGTCCCAGCGGGATAAAGTCATTTTTTCAGTGCCTTGAAGATTGGCTATCAGATTTAATTGAAGAACAAATGATATCAACTTCTTATGAAGTGGTAACCGTAAATAAGCAAAAATCGGGTGCTTATAAAACAAAAAGATTTAAATTAAAAACAGGAGAAGATGAAATTGAGTTTATACCAAATGGAAGGACTATAGTTGGGGCAACCGGGAAAATAGAAATGAAGACCAAAAAAGGCAATATTTTTTTTATTAGAGATAGAGATGGAATTTGGAAACAAGTAATTTCAAGAACACCATTTAATGTTGAGACTTTAACAAAACCTTATTTTAGGGGTTTGTTAAAATCGGTATTGTCTTAATATAGGGGAGCGCTCCACCAGCAGTAACAGAGTTCTAACCCGCTGCAGAACCCGGGCTGGATTGGCAGAAAAATATACGGGTCTGTTTTAAATTGGTATTGAACCGGCTCGCCCCGGACATTTTAAGTTGGGGGTGAGTTTATTTATGTCCAAAGAACAAGGCTGCTACCGTGGTTTCCAGGGAGGTTCCTGGCAAGAGGGTATTGACGTAAGGGATTTCATCCAATCCAATGTCAACCCTTATACCGGGGACGCTTCCTTTCTGGCAGAACCTACCGAACGGACCCGGAGCCTCTGGGAAAGGTGCCGTACTTTGCTGACGGAAGAGACAAGGAGGGGCGGGGTCTACGAGATCGACACCCATCAGATTACAGGTATTACTGCCTTTAAGCCAGGTTATATCGACCGTAAATTGGAGATTATAACCGGTCTGCAGACTGATGAACCCTTGAAAAGGGCGGTCAACCCTTTCGGGGGGATCCGCATGGCCGTGAAGGCCTGCCAGCAGTATGGAGTAGAACTGGATCCCGGGATCGTCGAAGTTTTTACCAAGTACCGGACCACCCATAATGAGGGGGTGTTCCGGGCCTACACCGGTGAGATACTGCGGCTGCGCCACCACGGCATCATCACCGGCCTGCCGGATGCCTATGGCCGGGGCCGCATCATGGGGGATTACCGCCGTGTGGCCCTGTACGGGGTAAACCATCTGCTCGCCGCTAAAGAGGAAGACCTGAAAGCGCCTGATCTTCTGGTGATCACAGAGGAGACGATCAGGCTCCGGGAGGAGGTGCGGCTGCAGCTCCGTGCCTTGCGGGAGTTAAAGGAGATGGCCGCAGCTTATGGCTATGATCTCGGCAGGCCGGCGGAGAACGGCCGGGAGGCGGTGCAGTGGCTCTATTTCGCTTACCTGGCGGCTATTAAGGAACAGAACGGGGCGGCTATGTCCCTGGGCCGGGTGAGTACCTTCCTGGACATCTACCTGGAGAGGGATCTGGCCGAGGGCAAGCTGGAAGAGTCAGGCGCCCAGGAACTGATTGACGACTTTGTCATCAAACTGCGTCTGACCCGGCAATTGCGGACAAAAGAATATTACGAGCTTTTTGCCGGAGATCCCAACTGGGTGACCGAATCAGTCGGGGGGATGACCACGGACGGCCGCACCCTGGTGACCAAAACCTCTTTCCGGATGCTGCAGACCCTTTACAATATGGGATCCGCTCCGGAACCGAACTTAACGGTGCTCTGGTCTGTGGACCTGCCCAGGGGTTTTAAGGAGTTCTGCGCCAAATTGTCCGCTGATACCTGTTCCCTGCAGTATGAAAACGATGACCTGATGCGCCCCATCTTCGGGTGCGATTACGGCATCGCCTGCTGTGTCTCCGCCATGCGCCTCGGCCGTCAGACCCAGTACTTCGGGGCAAGATCGAACCTGGCCAAATGCCTCTTATTGACTTTAAACGGCGGCAGGGAGGAGTTCAGCGGGGAAAAAATCGCTCCCGAGGTGTTTCAGGCGGGTGACGGGCCTCTGGATTTCCATAAAGTATGGCCCGCCTTTCAGAAGATGGCGGCCTGGCTGGCGGAAAGGTATGTGGCTACCATGAACATCATCCACTATATGCACGACCGGTATTTTTACGAGGACCTGGAGATGGCTCTCCTGGATACACGGGCCGACCGGCTTATGGCCTTCGGCCTGGCCGGGCTGTCGGTAGTGGCGGACTCACTTAGCGCTATTAAATTCGCGCAAGTTGAGCCTGTTTTTGATCACCGGCGTTTGATCACCGGTTTTAACATCACCGGGGATTACCCCAAGTACGGGAACAATGATAACCGGGTAGACGACCTGGCCGTGGAGGTCGTCAAACTGTTTGACGCCGAACTGAAAAAACACCGGACCTACCGCAACGCCAAGCATACCCTGTCCATTCTGACCATTACCAGCAACGTGGTTTACGGCAAAAAGACCGGGAGCACCCCGGACGGCCGAAAAAGCGGGGAACCTTTTGCCCCCGGCGCCAACCCCATGCACGGACGTGACACCAAAGGAGCGTTGGCCGCCTTGAGTTCTGTGGCCAAAATACCCTACGAGCACGCTTTGGACGGCATCTCCTATACCTTCTCCATCACTCCGGGAGCCCTGGGCAGGACCCCGGAAGATCAGGTCAACAACCTTATGGCGCTGTTGGACGGTTACTTCATGAAAGGCGGGCACCACTTGAACGTCAACGTTTTCGACCGGGAACTCTTACTGGACGCTATGGACCATCCGGAAAAATACCCTCAACTGACGGTCAGGGTTTCAGGCTACGCGGTGAATTTCGTTAAACTGACCAGGGAGCAGCAGGAGGAGATCATCAGCCGCACTATCTTTGCAAGGGAGGCCGGACTATGATTGGCTACATTCATTCCATTGAAACCATGGGCGCCGTGGATAACGGCGGGATCCGTTTTGTTTTGTTCCTGCAGGGCTGCGGCCTTCGCTGCAGCTTTTGCCACAACCCGGACACCTGGCTGGCGAGCGGCAAACCGGTGGAAGCGGCAGAGGTTATCGAACAGCTGAAAAGTTATAAGACTTTTTTCGAATTGTCCGGCGGTGGTCTTACCGTCTCCGGAGGGGAGCCCCTCTTGCAAAGCGGCTTCGTCAAGGAACTGTTCATCGAAGCGGGCAAGTTGGGAATACACCGGGCTTTGGATACAGCAGGTTACTGCAAGCGGGGGGATTTACAGGAAGTTTTACCGCACACGGATCAGGTCCTCTTTTCTTTAAAAGTGGTAGACCCGGAGAAGCACCGTCAGCTGACCGAAAGGGAAAATGTCGATATCATCAAGAACCTCAGGATGACTGCTGAAAGCCAGGTGCAATTGGTGGTCTGTTACGTTTTGATTCCCGGTGTCAACGACGCTCCTGAAGACGCCCAAGCCTTGGCGGACCTGGTCAAATCCCTGAACAGAGTTGTCCCGGTGGATGTCCTGGCCTATAGCAAGCTGGGAGCTGACAAGTGGGAGGAAATGGGGCTTTGCGATCCAATGGCCGGAGTTGCCCCGGCGACGCAAAAGCAGGTGGAGCTCTTCCAGGCGGGACTGCGCCGGTTGGGTGTACACCTGCATCATGTACGCAGGTGGGGAAATTTTCTCGATGATGAGGGCCGGGACAAGTTTGCCGGTAATTACAGCGTGATCCATCCAGAGTAAAAGTGATACAGGGGACTGTCCCCTGTATCACTCCTTTTCTAATTGACTAATTGTTGACATACGTTCAGAATAAAACTATAATAATTATCAGAAAACGACAATATTTTCACAACTGATGCTAAGATTCGCTCACTGCTTATGCCCGCCCGCTTTAAATTATATCAAGGAAGTGGAATGTATGCATGATCAGTTCTATACCGATACAGTGATTGAGCATTTCAAGTATCCAAGAAATATCGGAAGAATGAGCGATGCAGACGGAGAAGGGATGTATGGGGATCCTGGCTGTGGGGATTTTTTAACCATATATATCAAAGTCGCAAATAAGGTCATTCAGGATATAAGTTTTCTTATTTTCGGATGCGCTGCCGCAATAGCGACGAGCAGTATGATAACTGAACTTGCCAAGGGCAAGACTATAGAGGCAGCAATGAAAATAACGGAGGATGATGTTGTAAAGGCATTAGGCGGTTTGCCCGAAGACAAAAAGCACTGTTCCAATCTTGGTGTAAAAGCTTTAAGAAGTGCTATTGAAGACTGCAATTATAGAAAAGTTCGGGATAATATGGAATAGGACTGTGAATTATTTACCATATAGGTGCGAATTCATTCGCACAAAAGTTACTTTAGTGCCCAAGTTCTGCGCTACCGCGCCGTGTGTGATTGAAATCGCACCTGCATCGCTGGCATTTTCATCATACGTGGCGCCGCGATAGCGGCGTGTGGAACTACCCAAAAAATATCTGCCTGTGCTTTCTGCGTTTTCAAAAAGTAGTATCCTTTCTTTCAATGACCCATATCCCTGGGTACCCCCCATTACAGAAGAAGTCGTTCAGCTATGGAACACCGTCATATTTCTGTTGCCTTGTGTGCCATAAATTCGATTTCGTTGCGGCAATCGCAGGTGCTGGTTGAATTGATTTTATTTTCATATGATTAAAAGGAATATTGTGAATCTTACCGAATGAAATTTAGTATACCCTACTAGTCTCATATTGATACTCCAAACAATCAAAATGATATATTACTATGGTAATCATGAAAAACCGGTTAGAGAGAGGTGCAGAAGCTTGCTGCAAGAAAATTTAACGCGTTTTTCTCAAAAGATTATCGAATTATCATCAATAACAGAAATGGACGTATGTGTAGTAAATTCTAATTTGGTACGTATTATGGGTACGGGTAGATACTATAGTTTAATAAATGAAAAAGCTGTAGATAGATCCCTTCATAACAGATTGTTTCAAAGTAGCGAAAAGTATTTATTAGTAAAGCCTCATGAAGATAAGGTTTGCAACAAATGTGAGTATTTGCATGATTGTTCAGGACTGGTCCATCTTGCTGTTCCATTTAAGATTAACAAAAATAATATGTCACTATTGTTAACCGCTACAAAAGACCATTATAAGAAAGAATTGTTAAATAATACTTCTTTGTATTTACATTTAGTGGACTATTTTAATAAGCAGATTGAAAAGGAGAGCCATGTACTAAATGATAAAAATGCAATAGATTGTGCTAACAAATCTATTCAAAGCCTTATCAATTTAATTGATAAAAATGTAATGATCATGAAAAAAGACGTTATATTATATGTCAATGATCATTTAAAAATTTTGTTTGGATTAAGCCCATCTGACAGCAATGATTATGTTCAAAACAATCTGCGCTTTGGTAGCGTAAAAATGAATGACAAGAGCTTTCAATTGAGTGCCGATATTTCTGGTGAAACAAGATACTTTAGTGTATATTCCAGGACTATTGACAAGGTGTTGGGTTTGAAATTGGTTTTTGTTGAATCTGCAAGGTCCAAAAATATAAGTTTTTTTGATAGACATATATTCTTAAGTCCTAATATTAAAAAAGCTATTGATATCGCAAAAAAAGTATCAACCTCGAATAGCACCATTCTCTTGGAGGGAGAAAGTGGTACCGGTAAAGAAGTCTTTGCTGACGGGATACACTATGAAAGTGATAGGTCACAAGGGCAATTTATCAGTGTTAATTGTGCTGCGATACCGGAGACATTATGGGAAAGTGAGTTTTTCGGATACGCAGACGGAGCCTTTACAGGGGCTAAAAAAGGTGGCAAAATGGGAAAATTTCAGGCTGCTGATAAGGGCACTCTTTTTTTGGATGAGATAGAAGAAATGCCGATTTCTATGCAGGCTAAATTGTTAAGAGTTTTAGAGACGAAAACCATTATACCCGTTGGTTCCAATAAACAAGTTGGTATTGATGTCCGTATTATTGCTGCAACCAATAAAAATTTAGAGGAAATGGTACGTAAGGGTTTTTTTAGGGAGGACTTATTTTATAGACTTAACGTAATTAAGATACATATTCCCCCGCTTCGTGAAAGGAAAGAAGATATAATTCCTTTAGCTAATTATTTTCTTAAAGGTTTTAGCATAAACAAAGGTGGCAGAGTCATAGAATTGACTTTTGAAGCTTGCGATTGTCTTACTAAATACTCATGGCCTGGCAATATAAGGGAACTCAAAAATGCGATAGAATTTGCGGTTTCAATAACTAATAATACTTACATTACTCCCGAGGAATTACCGGTTTATATTACTGAGGAGAGCAATAGTTTGTCTTCCAATTTATATCAAATAGATACTATAAAAGACTTTGAATACAATGCTTTAAGGACCTGCATTGGAACTTATGGCTTGACAGAAAAAGGAAAGAGGAAAATAGAAGAAAAATTGGGAATCAGCAGAGCTACATTGTATAGGAAGTTGAAAAAGTATAATTTAAGATAAACTGAGGTTCTTTGCTCCAGGTAGAATTTTTAATCAAGCGCTTAACCGGTGGACAAGTATTTTATGTTTTCCTTGTAAATTTTTTAACTTCACAGCTGTTGGACAGATAAAACCAGTATCACTATGAGAAATATTTCTCATAGTGATACTGGTTTTATGTTGTAAATTGGTTGTAACGGTCTCATATTGAGAAAAGTTATTGTTTCATTTGTGGGAAATGTCTGAAAATGTCGGGATCTCTATTGGTATATGCCTCTGGCACGAAACATGCTTATTTAAAGATACACAAAGAAGTTTACATTTTAGGAGGTGATAAATTGATTAAGGCAATTGTAATGAATGAAAAAGACAATGTAGCAACCGCTTTATGTGATATCAGCGAGGGCTCAAGGCCTGTTATTGTAGGATTTAAGTCTAAGCAAGGTATCGTAGTCAAATCCAATATACCTTTTGGGCACAAATTTGCGCTTTGTAAAATACCCGAAAACGTATCTATCATTAAGTATGGTGAAGTAATAGGTGTTAGTAATTCCTTTATTGAAGCCGGAGATTATGTGCATGTACACAATGTGGAGAGTTTGAGAGGCAGGGGAGATCATAATTAAGGAGATCTGGATGAAACGCGATAGGACGCTATCCAGTTGTCTTAGCAGGAGGATCGACATGAACTTTTATGGATACCACAGAAAAAATGGAACAGTAGGCGTTAGGAATTACCTTGTTATTATGTCCACAGTAATTTGTGCAAATGAAGTAGCAGAAGCAATATCTGATAAAGTTAAAGACTCTGTACCCATTTTACATCCTCAGGGCTGCTGCCAAATGCCGGTAGATTTAAAAAGAGTGACTGCTACTTTAGCCGGGCTCGGGATAAATCCCAATGTGGGGGCTGTCCTGCTGGTAAGCCTTGGATGTGAAGGCGTGAATTTGAACGAATTGGAGGAAAGGATCAGACAATCCGGCAAACCCGTTGAAAAAGTCATTATCCAGGAGATAGGCGGTATCTCCAAGGCTGTTGAGAAAGGGATTGAATTGGCCAACCTTATGGCGGAAGAGTTACAAGCCCAGGAGAAAAAGTTAGCTTCCATTTCCGACCTGGTGGTTGGTATAAAATGCGGCTCTTCGGACACGCTTTCTGGTTTGCTGACAAATCCCATAGTGGGAATGGCAGTAGACAAAATAATTGACAGTGGCGGCAGGGTTGTTTTTGGCGAAGTTACGGAAATGATCGGCGCTGAAAACCATATTGTCAAAAGGATAGAAAATCCGGAGATAAAAGACAAGATAATCAACTCGATTATCAACATCGAGAACAGGGCCAAGAGTGTTGGAGAAGATATGCGTGAGGGTCAGCCTACCCCCGGCAACATCAAGGGAGGGCTCACAACTATTGAAGAAAAAAGCCTGGGAGCGATTATAAAATCAGGTTCAAAGACTATAGATGACTTTATTGAATATGGCGAGCAGGTAAAAGGGGGGAAACTGACTGTGGTAGACAGCCCCGGAAGAGAGCCGGAACTGCTTACAGGACTGGCTGCCGCAGGAGCTCAAGTCATCATATTTACTACCGGTAGAGGCGCGCCCCAGGGGTATCCAATATGCCCGGTAATAAAGGTCACGGCAAACCCAAGGACATATGAGAAGCTGCATGAATTTATAGATGTAGGTTTTACGATAGATGATGATATTGAGACTGTAAGATCAGTTTTCGATGCGGACAGCAATAAATTACTTCAATATTTTAATGAAGTATGCAGCGGGAGACAGACTAAAGCGGAAATCAATAAATACAATAAATTTATAAATATTTACATTACAGGGCCAGTAATCTGATATTTAAATAAAAATTTTACAAGCATTATTAATGGTATGGCGTTTTCCCTTTGCTAGTAAAGATGTTATTGGGGTATGTGAATATTCTTGGTAAAGGGGGCGAGCGAAACCAGTTAATGTGAAAGTAAAAAATATTTTAAGAAAACGCAGTAAGTTTAAAGAGGGTGGTGGAAAAATCAATAAGGTGAAAAATGTTAATTGTGAAAAGAAAGGAGAAAAAGGAATGAGAGAAAAGTGGCAAGATGATGGTGGGGAAAAGAAAATCACCATGAAAATTAATAACCAGGAATATAGTATGGTAGTTGAACCGCATTGGACCTTAAGAGAGGTCATTCATGACAAATTAGGGTTGACTGGAACAAAAGAAATGTGTGATAAGGGAGCTTGCGGCTCCTGTACCGTCATAATGGACGGCAGGCCTATTCTATCGTGCATGTCCTTGGCTATTGAATGCGAACGCCATGAGATAGAAACTGTTGAGAACCTTGAGGTCGTAGGGAACCCGCTGGTTGAGGCGTACGCAAATAACCATGCCATGCAGTGTGGTTACTGTACGCCAGGGTTTGTAATGACTGCAAAAGCTTTGCTGGATAGAAACCCTGATCCGGATGAGGAAGAAATCAAAGACGCCCTTGAAGGCAATATATGCCGGTGCGGCACCTACCCGGCGCATTTAGGGGCTGTCTTGGAAGCAGCTACAAAACTGGGAGGAGGGAAAAAATAACCATATGGATAAGAAAAAATTAGGAATAATGGAAATTGAGCCATTGGTATGTGACCGTTATATTCAAGATGAGTTCTCGATTATTGGGAAGCGCGGCATCCAACGTATGTGCGGCAAGGAAAAGGCCGGCGGAAGGGCCGAATACACAAGAGACGTAAAGCTGCCCGGGATGTTGTATTGCAGGATCCTGCCGTCTCCCTACGCTCATGCCAGAATTAAATCAATGAGCACGGAAAGAGCTGAAGCGCTGCCGGGTGTAAGGGCTGTACTCCGGTATGATGACCCCGAGTTGGAAGATAAGGCGCTTTTTGGGCTGGAGACCAAATTTAATGCCGGCCACCTGGCTTCAGATGGACAAGCTTTTTATCATGGCAAAGAGGAATTGGCGGTAACCCTGGAACAGTGGAAGCAAGGGGCGGGACGTGTACTGGATGGTGTGGCATGGTGGGAAGGCCATCCGGTTGGAGCGGCGGTGGCCGCTGATACTCCCGAACTGGCTGAAGAAGCTTTGACCCTGATCGATATTGAGTGGGAAGAGCTGCCATTCCTCCTGAATCCAATGGAAGCTCTAAAACCGGGAGCGCCTTTAGCGGCCCCTGAAATAAACAGCAAGAACAATATCATCAGAAAACTAAAGATAGAGCATGGGGACGTAGAGAAGGGATTTAAAGAGGCTGATCAAGTAATCAAGTTTGATGCGAGACGGCGCCCGTATTCAGTTGCCGATGCGGAACCAATGAGCGATGTAATCCTTTGGAGAGGCGATAACGTAGAAATCTGGGCACACCAGCAACAAGCCTATGACGGAAAAATCATTTTTGCCATGAAAATGGGCCTTCCGCTAAATAAGATTAAACTCCATGTGCCTTATCAAGGCTCTCAGTTTGGCGGGGGCGGCAATCCCATGATGCACCATACCCACGGAGTCCATATCATAAGCGGTATTTTGTCCAAGAGAACGGGCCGGCCCGTTAAGACCTTCTATAACAGAAGGGATAACTTCTACAACCTGTCGCAAGACGCCGACTGTTTTACCACCTTTAAAGTTGGATTTAAAAATGACGGGACCATCACAGCGGTAAAAATAGATAACATTTGCGCTAAAATGGGTCAATACGGCATAGACCACTTTGAAGAAAACACCAGGATCCCTAATTTATTATTGAATTATCTGGAAGCGAACACAAACATTGCGCCTGCTTATTGGTTCAGGTGTGAGCAAAACCATAATGCGCTTTGTCTGAGTTTAGTCTTTGAGCACGTGGCCGATGCGCTTGGTATGGATCCGACCATTGTCGCTTTAAAGAATGACGGGGCTGAAGGGCATGACATGGAGTATCTCTCCAAGTTTAAGAAAGAACACGGTTTCCCCGATAGAGACAGCCTGGCAGAGGCAATAGAGCTTGGGAAAAAAGCCATCGACTGGGATAAGAAATGGCATAAGCCGGGCGCCAAGGTGCTTCCAAACGGCAAGCTGCATGGCATGGGCTTTACCTGGACGCACGAGTGGGATGACACCCGTGGCGTGTCATGTGCAGGTGTGCTGATGCATTGCGATGGAACAGTGGATATCCTGTCGCAAAAATCCGATTGCGGACTTAATGCGATTACAACCCACTGCCAGATTGTTGCGGAAGAAATGGGACTTCGTCTCGAAGACGTCAACTTCAGGTGCTTTGAAGAAGTAGGGTTCCAGATGATGACGCCGGACGGTTCCTGCAATTTAGCTGTCGATGCTTATGTTACCCGTAATGCCGCCAGAGAGGCGAAACAGAAGCTCCTGGAATATGCTACAACTCCTATTAAATTAATTGATATTGAGTATCCTCCTGTTTTCCCAAACAATTATCCGGATGACCTGGATGTCAAAGACAGTGTCGTTTATCTAAAGGCTGACCCCAGTAAGAATGTTCCAGTAGCAGAGGTCGTCAAGCGGGCAACCCTGAACCAGGGTGGTACCCAGGCGCCTATCTTTGCCTGGAACTGGCACCGTCAGGGAAGGTACGGCACTGAAAAGGGAAGACACCGTTTATGCAGGGAGGCGTATTTTGCTGAAGTGGAAGTGGATCCCGGCACCGGTGGAGTTGAAGTTAAGAAAATAGTAAACATAAACGATGTTGGTAAGGCAATAAGTCCGGAGACCTGTGAAGGCCAGCAGTATGGCGGGGACTATATGGGCATCGGCAGAGCTTTAGCAGAAGAAGTAGTATACGATCCCAAAACCGGAGTAAGGCTGAATGCCAACCTCTTAGATTATAAGGTGTGGACCATGCGGGACATTGACACTACAGTGAATCTCCTCCTTGAAACCGGAATGGGATACGGCGCTTACGGATTGAATGGTATCGGCGAATGTATCGCTACCGTGGTGCCGGGTGTGATTGGAGCCGCTATTTACAATGCCATTGGTGAATGGGTTGACGATCACCCGATGACTCCGGATAAGGTCTTAAAAGCAATCAGTAAAGCGAAAGCGAAGCGGGGTGATGTGAAGTGAAAAGATTTAAACACTTTGATGTGCGCACGATAGATGAGGCGGTTTTTCTGTTAAAAGAATTTGACGGTAAAGCGAATGTCATCGCGGGCGGTACGGATATAATCGGTTTGTTTAAAGATAACGTCCTTGCTGAAAGTCCCGAGGCCCTCGTTAACATTAAAACAATACCCGGCCTGGATTATGTCAAAGAGGAATACAACATGTTGAAGATCGGCACGTTAGCTTTACTTCATGACCTCTCTCATAACGAGCTGATCAAGAGCAAATATACCGCCCTTGCCGAAGCGGCGCGGCGTACTGCTTCACCCCATATAAGAGAAATGGGCACAATAGGCGGAAATATATGTCAGTTCAGCCGCTGCTGGTATTATCGCGCGCCGAATAACAGGTTTAAATGTATCAGAAAAGGCGGAGAGGATTGTTTTGCGGAAGAGGGCGAGAACAGGTACCATTCGATATTCGGCAATGTCAAGGATTGCTTAGCGGTTCATCCGAGTGACACCGCGCCAGCCTTGATCGCCTTGGGAGCTAAAGTGAAAACGTCAAAAAGAGTCATTGAGATGGCGGATTTTTATCAGGCCGAAGATCCCAAGAAATTCTCGGTGCTGGATAGCGATGAGGTCGTAATCGAAATACAAATCCCGGCGCCTGCGGCAAATGTAAAGAGTAAATTTGAAAAATTTTCCATCAGGAAGTCGATAGATTTTCCCATTGTAAACTGCGCTTCAATGGTTGAAGTTGAAGGGAATACGGTAAAAAAAGCCAGAGTGTGTTTAAATGCAGTGTTCGTCAATCCTTATGTGGCCCAAAAAGCTCAAGAGTATGTTGAGGGCAAGGCGTTAGAGGATGAAGTAGTTGATACTGCCGCTGAATTAACCATGCAAGATGCCAAGGCGCTATCAAGAAATGAATATAAGATTGAAATTGCCAAGTCTTTGATCAAAAAAACCTTATTGGCCTGCAAATAGTATTTGAAAATAGAGCTTGGCGAGCAATCTGCTCGCCAGGCTCTCCAAAAATAGGTGAAAGAAAAATATAAAATATCAGAAAGGAATCAATTATGGGATTTAAAATAGTTGTTTGCATAAAACAAATAAGTGATCCGGAATACTTTTCTCAGATAACTCTGGATCCGGTAACAGGCGGCATTCAAAGAGATAAGGTTCCGGCTATATTAAATCCGCTGGATGAGAACGCAATCGAAGAAGGTTTGAGGATTAAGGAGAAGTTCTCAGGCAAACTTACCGTTGTAACCATGGGTCCTCCTCAGGCAAGAGAGGTTTTGGATTGGGCCCTGGCTATGGGAGCCGATGAAGCGGTTTTATTGTCTGACAGGGCGTTTGCAGGAGCCGATACGTTAGCTACCGCCTATACTTTATCGGAATATATGCGTAAAACGGGAATACCCGACATTATTATATGCGGCAACATGAGTGAAGACGGAGCAACAGGACAAGTGGCGCCGCAGCTTGCTGAATTCCTAAATATTCCCCATGTAACTTGCGTCAGTGAAGCTGATTTTATTGATGAGTCAACTATGGTTGCTAAACAGAATATTGAGTATGGTGGTTATTTAAAAGTTAAAGTCAAATTACCTGCCCTAATTGCTGTTGTAAAAGATATTAACGAAGTACGGGATATTACCGCTGAAGGCTTGATGTCTGCGGATGAAAAGGACTTTTTTACCCTGGGAGCGGCGGACATTGGGGCTAATGAAGATTTGACGGGTTATAACGGTTCGCCGACGAAGGTGGTTGGCACATTTAAGCAGGAAATAAGCCGGCAAAAAGAAATATTGAGCGGTACGCCTCAAGAGATGGCAAAAGAAGCAATTAAGAAATTACAAGAGGCAAATATTTTATAGGAGAGGAGACTATGGTGAATACAAATAATGAAATTTGGGTATGGATTGAACAAAGAAACGGTAAATTAATGGAGGTTTCACTCCAGACATTAGGGAAAGGCTTGGAGTTATCTAAAGCCTTAAATGGAAAACTTTCAGCGTTATTGATAGGGGATCATGTTGAAGGGTTGGCTCCGGAAATTATAAGCTATGGCGCGGATAAGGTTTATCTGATATCGGACCCGCATCTGAAGTATTACGAAAGCCTGGCGTATACCAGAGTAATTAGCGAACTGATTACTCAGTATAAACCGGATATCATGTTATTTGGCGCAAGCAGTATAGGTATGGATCTGGCTCCTGCAATAGCTGCCAGGGTAAGAACAGGTCTAACCGCCCATTGCAGCGACTTGTATATAGAGATGATAGATAATAAACCTCAACTTGTTGCTGATATTCCCGGCTTTAGCGGAGGTATGATCATCAAGCTCACCTGGGATGAAAAGAGGCCCTGGATGGCGACAGTAAGCTCAGGAGCCGCTGAAAAACCAAATAAAGACGATTTAAGGCAAGGGGAAATTGTTAAAGTTGAATATAAAGTAAATGAGGAAGATCTTAGAATACAGACATTGGAAATGGTGGAGAAACAACCTTCCTCCCTGCCGGTTGAGGGAGCGGCGATTGTGGTTGCCGGAGGAAAAGGAATAAAAGCAAAGGAAGAAGTTAAACTTGTAAATGAATTGGCGGAACTTTTAAAGGCAGCCGTCGGAGGAACGAGACCTGCGCGTGATGCGGAATGGATATCGGCCGATAACCTAATCGGTTCCAGCGGGAAGACGATCAGTCCCAAGCTGTTCATAAGCATCGGCGCCAGCGGGGCGGCTCATTACACTTGCGGCTTTCTTAAATCAAAGTATATTTTAGCAATTGATAAAGATCCCAAAGCGCCCATATTTGATATATGCGACTTGGGAATACAGGCTGACTTAAATGAAATTGTTCCTGTTTTGACGGAAGAGTTAAAAACTATATAAAAATGTAATCCTCAGCCATACAAAAGATACACGGCATAAGCGCCTCCGATTATCAGTAATGTTTCATTTTTAGATTTGTATTACGGGTGGTCTGCCGCCTGTATGCAAGTAAACCGGACCTCAAACAGTAAAGTACATGAGGCGACAAAAAAGTACCGGCAGCAGTATTTCTCCTCGAAAAGCAATACTGACAGCCAGTACACCATAGTAAAAAATTCACGAAAATATTGTAACAAGATTGGTGTTTAAAGACAACATGAAAAATTATCATTGGCAAGCACGTGGTATAAATTGCTAAAGCTCTTGCAGCGCTTGCCGGAAACAAACATTGTCCCTTGTATATTTGAAAATTTGGCAGTTCGGTGGTCCTAAAATAAAAATACGAGGTGCTGTGAAATGGGAAGGTATGTTAACTTTGCTGAGGATACGACACATAGGCAGGCTAAATGGACCGGTTTATATGAAAAGCTAAAAAGTTTTGTCGCTAAGAATCCTGATGTTGATATTCAAGCTGACGTGATAAACATACCCAAGTCCAAGCAGCCAATATTTTATGATTTGTTTGATAGGGTCAGAGATGCCTTTGTCACCGAAGAATTTCCCGCATTGCTTAAAGAGGCTAACCTTTTGAGCATGGCTTATCTAACTATTGAGCAGGAATTAATGCAGCTGCTTGCTTTAAAGGATATTCTCATGCCCAATGATGTTAAAAGATTCCTTTACGACCCGTTGAAACAACTGAGGCGGGAAGCATTTGATCCCTTATTTGATTTGCTCAGCGGCAAGATTGAATTGCAAGGATTTATTTCAGAGATATCGGTAAATGTAAACGCATCTTACAAGCAGCTGTATACGGAAGGCTATGAAAAATGGATCCTGCTTTCTTTAATGAAGCAGTTTGAGCCGGACAAAATCTACCATGTGCCTATTAATGAACTTGGCTCAAAAGAGGTAATAAAACGTCCCGTTTTAGCGAAAGAAACACTTCCGGCGCCTGTTGAATCAGATTATTTTTGTTTTGAGGTTGGACGAAGGCAGTCGTTATTAGTCCCTGACGCCATCATTCACTCCAGCAGGCTAAATAAATATGTTTCCTTTAGAACAGAGTTTTGCAGAGGTATGTGGATTGCGAACAGCTACAGCGCCAAAAGGGAATGGTATTCCGTTGAGGCGCTCATTGGAAAATATGGTTTCGTCACAATAAGGCCGGATATATTAATCTATATCGGTGATGAATTGGAAGATGTATCCTTGGTGGCGGATGGGGAGAAAATTTGCAGACCGGATATAATTGTGGAATGCATAGAGAATATGGATGTTGACAGGTGCTTATTCAGAGAAAAATTGCAAGATATCAGTTCAAATTATACTATTTTAAACCCTATAACCGGCAGTTATTTGGCATCAGGGCAACGCATACCACAAGATGTTTATGCTGAGTCGGAGGGAAAAATCAACTTAATAGAAGTTGGCTTCGAAGAGTCAAAATTGAGATCTATAGTGAATGCAATAAAAATCTGATAATAACTGACTAAAACTCAATATGAAAAATCTTACGAAAAGGAGGAGAGCGAATGGATATTTTAGCATTAATAATATCATTTTGCGGCGGCGCGTTTGGAGCGGCGATAGGCGCTTTGGGAGCTTTTATATTTACTGGTATTACAGGGTTAATAGGTATAGCGATGGCGGCTTCCGGTGTAAGTTTTAATTTTCTCGGGGAGGTTGCTTTCGGCACATTTTTCGGACCTCATATAGCGTTTGCCGGCGGTGTGGCAGCGGCGTCATTTGCAAGGAAAATGGGGTACCTTGGTTCCGGGAAAGATATCATAAGCGCGTTGACGGGGTTGAAAAGACCAAGTGTGTTGGTTGTGGGCGGCATTTTCGGCATGATGGGATATATGTTGAATACAGGGATTGCGTTATTGCCTGTTAAACTGGATACAGTCGCATTAACTGTATTCATACTGGCAATTATTGCGAAGGTTGCCTTTGGAACTACAGGTCTCAGCGAGATATTCGGTACGGTACCGGAAGATATAAAGAATATTGGCGGCAGGTATTGCCTGAAATGTCAAAATGTATGGCTGCCATATTTTACTCTTCCCGGTGAAAAGACCATAATTGGTATTAGTGCCGGTGGAGCTTCAGCTTATCTTACCTATTTGATGCTGCAAAATGCTGAGACTGCGCCTGTAGCGGCTTTTGTGGGATTTTGCATCTCAGCGATAACACTTGTTATGTTCTACTCAGGTTTAGCGGTACCTGTGACACATCACATAACCATATGTGCCTCCTACGGGGTGGTCGCCAGCGGCGGAAGTATCTGGTGGGGGTTTGCAGCGGCGGTAGGGGCGGCTTTTGCGGCGGATTTCCTGGCAAGGACCTTTCATTGTTACGGCGACACCCATGTTGACCCTCCGGCAATGGCGATTGCTACAGTTTCATTTGTTTTAATGACAATTATTCCAAAAGCCATTTATGAAATTGATTATATAGCTGCTGCAATATTAATCCTGGTTGTTGTATATAGTTTTATCCGGCATTCGCAGGGAGCTTGCAACGCTGTTAATGTTGACGCTGTTGAGAAAGCCTAACTAAATAACTGTTATGTTTATTTAGAAAGTTCGTTATCCTCGCCAGAACTGAGATGGCCTCCTTCATCTGCTCATCTCAGTTCGGCGGGGAATTTTGTGCCTGCCTATAATTTGCGAAATATTTAGTAACTTGACATGAGGTGAGCTGAATTGAATCCTGGGAATAGTTTTACCGGGCCGAAATCTTTGGCGGTTATTGGAGCTTCAAAAACACCAGGTAAAATAGGCCATTCACTGGTGGATAATATTATAAAAAGCGGTTACAAAGGCAAGATATTTCCCATTAATCCCAAAGAAAAAGAAATACTGGGACTGAAGTGCTATAAATCTGTTAAAGAAATACCGGAGGATGTGGAGACCGCCATATTTGTCGTCCCGGCGGGCAAAGTCCTTGACGCGGCGCTGGAATGCGGTCAAAAAGGTGTAAAAAACCTGGTTGTTCTAACAGCAGGTTTCAAAGAAACAGGCCACGAAGGTATGGAATTGGAGAAAAAGTTTTTGTCTGTTTGCCGGCAGTATAACATGCGCGTGCTGGGTCCCAATTGCATTGGATTTTTAGATACCCACACTCCTGTGAACGCCACCTTTTTAAAGAAATTTCCTCCAAAAGGAGAGATTGCTTTTATCTCTCAAAGCGGGGCTATGCTGGCCGCGGTATTGGACTGGAGTATATCAGCCGGGATAGGTTACAGTAAAATTTACAGTATGGGCAACAAGGCCGACCTGAATGAAGTGGACTGTATATCTGAAGCAGCGGGAGATCCCAACACAAAAGTCATTCTTTGTTATCTTGAAGACGTGGCGGATGGTCCCCAATTTATAAAGGTTGTATCAGAAGTTACACGAAAAAAGCCGGTTATAGTTTTAAAATCAGGCGCCAGCCAGGCCGGCGCTCAGGCGGCTTCTTCCCATACCGGGGCGCTGGCGGGAAGCGACCTTGCTTACGACGTTGCCTTTAAGCGGTGCGGGGTATTAAGGGTAGACAGCATGTCCGAGCTCTTCGATTTGGCTATTCTTTTCGTTAACCAGCCAACACCCGGGGGTAACAGGGTAGCAATCGTCACCAACGCCGGCGGGCCTGGTATTATCGCCACAGATAAAATTGAAGCGCATGGTCTGTCAATGGCCCGTTTTACCAAAGAAACCATTGAAGAACTACGTCTCAACCTGCCTCCCGAAGCCGGCATTTATAATCCGGTGGACTTATTGGGTGATGCCAAGGCGGACCGTTTTAAGTTTGCCCTGGAAAAAGTTTTGCAGGATGAAAACGTTGACAGTGTAGTAGTGCTGTTATGCCCGGTAGCGGTTACCCAGCCCATTGAAACAGCACAGGCATTGATCGAATTAAATAGATCTTATCCGGCCAAACCCATGATTGCGGCGTATATGGGTGGAGAGTCGCTGGCTGATGGAACAAAGCTGCTCCATGAAAGCGGCATCCCGACTTTTGCCATGCCGGAACCCGCTATAGGGGCTCTGGCCGGAATGTCAACATACACCAGGATGAAAGAACGGGGCACAGATAAAACCAATAATGATTTCAAACCCGACCAAAAGACGGTTAAAGCGATTTTTTACGATGTGAAAAAGGACAACCGGCTGACCCTTCTTGGAAGTGAGGCTGCAGAGGTCATAGCTGCTTACGGTGTGGATGCGACCCCCATCAAATTATCGCAAAGTCCTGAAGAGGCGGCGTTAACGGCAGAAGAAATGGGCTATCCGGTAGTCCTCAAAGTAGCTTCGCCGCGAATACTTCACAAAACTGATGTGGGTGGGGTGAAAATTGGCTTAAAATCCTTCGCTGAAGTTAAAATTGCCTATGTCAATATAATGGAGAATGTACACAGATACCTACCCGAAGTAGTGCCGCATGGCATCGAAGTTCAAAAAATGGCGCCTAAAGGAGTAGAGTTGATAATAGGCGTGACCAGGGATGTGCAATTCGGTCCAATGATTGGTTTTGGCCTTGGTGGTATTTACGTTAATTTGTTGAAGGACGTTTCTTTCAGGCTGGCGCAGGGTTTGACAATTAGTGAAATAAAAGAAATGGTTGCTGAGACAAAAGCATATTCACTCATGAAGGGCTTTCGTGGCGGGAAACCGGTCGATATCGACGCCGTATGTGAGGCAATCAGGCGTCTGGCCATGTTGGCCATTGACTTCCCGGAGATCATGGATATAGATGTTAATCCAATATTTGCTTATGAGCGCGGGTTAGCTGCTCTTGATGTGAAAATTACTCTATCCTGAGGTGAAGGACATGAAAAATTTATATATTACAGGTGTGGCGGGATGTGGTAAAACAGCCATTGCCACAGGGATTGCCTTAAAGCTTAAAAAGGAAGGATACAAGGTAACCTATTTCAAACCTGTGGGAAACCGGTCAAAGTTTAACGGCAGTTTAGACAACGACGCTTTTTTCATGCGTGAAGTCCTTAATATTGATGTCGATATCAAAAAAATAGCGCCTTTTACTGCCGGCACTTCTTACCTGTCCGGGCTCAAAAACCGGGAACTGGCAATTGAAGGCATTAAAGAGGCGTACCAGGTTGTAGCTAAAGATGCTGATGTGGTGATTATTGACGGAGCTGCTTTCCATCATGTCGGGGCAGCTTACAACCTGGACGTGGTTAACCTGGCAAGCCTGTTTAAAGCCTCAATCATAAATGTCATTAAACTTGAAAATGACTTCAGCGTTGACCAGGCTATCTTTTTAAATAACTATTATGTTGCAAAAGGTTTGAAGGTAATCGGCCACATTTTCAATAATGTGCCGCGGCAGCTGTTTTCTAAAACAGAAGGCATATGCAAACCGCTCCTTGAGCAGATGGGCTGCACGACAGTTGGGATCATACCCATACGCTCTGAAATTGCCTCACCTACAGTTTCAGAATATTATGAGGCTCTGGGTGGAGAGCTGCTTACCGGCGAAGACCAGTTAGACCTTTTGGTGGAGGAAGTTATTGTGGGCGCTATGACTATGGACAGCGCTTTAAAATACATGCGCCGCTCGGCAAACAAGGCGGTTGTTATCGGCGGCGACCGGGCAGATATTGCCCTGGCTGCCCTTGAGACCAGCACCTCAGCCTTAATCCTGACTGGAGGACTTTACCCGGACGTTAAGGTGATATCTTCCGCAGCTGAGAAAGGTGTGCCGGTGATTTTGGCGCACAGGGACACTTATACTACCATTGAAAAAATTTCGGAGGTTTCCAGACGAATCCGGCCCGGTGATGCCCACGGGATCAATATTACAGTAGAAAACATTGAACAGCACTGTGATTTGCAAAGGGTATTGAAAATGCTGGGAGAGTAAGTATGCTTCTAAAGAGCTGTCATAGTGACCGTTTTTGTATAGTTACCGTAAACACCAGTAAGCAGAACAGCTCATTGAAAAGACACAAGAAGATGCCAAGGATAGGTATGCATTCTACAAAAAGCTTGCAGAAGGCTAAAACTTACTGCTAGCTTTCAAAGAAGCCAATGGAACGGAGTACACCTACGTCCTCCGTTCCTTTTTCTGTATGACTACCAAGCAATATCCCCACTCGACTAAAAATGATCTAGATTCAACTGCCTATTTAAAATATTCATACGAAGTGATACACTACTAGTGGTTCATCCAAAAGCAAGACGATTTCTCAATAACGTCTCGGGTATTAAATGGGATTATGCGCAAGAGTGGACCAATTTACCATAAAAAGTTAGTTGTAATTTGCATATAAGTAAATGAATTTAAACTTCAAGGAGGCGATAAATTGGTCAAGGCAGTGGTAATGAATGAGAAAGACAATGTAGCAACAGCATTATGCGATATCAGCGAAGGGTCCAGGCCCGTTGTTATAGGGTTTAAGTCTAAGCAAGGTATTATGGTCAAGTCCAATATCCCTTTTGGACACAAATTTGCGCTTTGTAATGTACCTGAAAATGAACACATCATTAAATATGGTGAAGTAATAGGTGTAAGCACTTCCTTTATTGAAGCCGGAGAATATGTACATGTGCACAATGTAGCGAGTTTGCGAGGCAGGGGAGACCATTAAGGGAGAAGATTTCAAAATAAGGGTTTGAACCGATGGGGGAATGTAATGATGAGCTTTTATGGATTCAAACGGCCGGATAATTCTGTAGGGATACGAAATTATCTGGGGATTATATCCTGTTCAGTATGCGCCAATGAACTTGCCGTAAGAATAGCTGGTAGTTTGAACGGCGCTGTAGCGTTCACTCATAATCAGGGTTGCTGTCAATTAAATGAAGACTTGAAGATTGTATCAAGAACTTTGGTATCATTGGCGTACAATCCCAATTTATCCGGTGTAATTTATGTCAGCTTGGGCTGTGAGAATATTGATGTCGATGATATTGTATACCTTGCCAAGCAATCCGGTAAGCCTATTGGCCTAATAAGTATATGGGCTGAAGGAGGGTTGACCTTAAGTGTATCTCAGGGCGTATTTTTAGGACAAAAAATGATTAGGGACGCTTCCAGGATAAAACGTGTGGAAACTCCGCTTTCGGGTTTGGTAATAGGTTTGAAGTGCGGCGCTTCGGATTCAACTTCAGGCCTTATAACCAATCCTTCAATAGGGATAGTTTCTGATAAAGTTATTGAACTGGGCGGCACGGCAGTTTTTGGAGAGGTATCCGAATTTATTTATGCTGAAAACTTAATATCGAAAAGAGGAGAAACTGACGATGTTTGTGAGAAAGTACGAGAACTGATAGTACAAACTAAAGATAGGATCAATAAGAATGACAGTAATTATAAAAAGGAACAAAAAGCTTTATTAAATTATAGTATTGGTTTGACAACAATCGAAGAAAGGGCTCTGGGATCTATCTCCAAGTGTGGCAATCAAAAAATAAAAAAAGTTTATCGTTATGGAGAACGTGTTACAGAAAAAGGTTTGAATCTGATAGATTTTCCCGGTAGGGAGCCTGAGGCTTTAACCGCACTGGCTGCTGCAGGTTGCCAATTGGTTTTGCTTACTACCGGTACCGGGGATCCGCATGGTTTTCCTTTCATGCCTGTCATAAAGATAACTTCAAATGAAGAAACCGCACATAGGCTGGAAGACTGTATAGACTTGGACATTTCATATGTAACAGAAGGCTTATATGACTTGACTCAGTCCAGCAATCTTATTTATCAAGAAATGATTAATGTTATGAATGGTAAAATGACAAAATCTGAAATCAATCGTTATCATTCTTTCATGGGTATTTCTACGAACGGTTTAATAGTTTGAACTTAAATCCGGTGGGTAAAAATCAAGAAACCAGTTAACAGGCAGCCGGTCCAACAGGTAAATTCGTGAATTAATTTAAGGCTATGAAAGGAAGCTTAGAAGAAGGAGATAGATAAGGATAGCGTAATATTAATAAGCATGTTCAGGGAAGGAGCGATACTTTAATGCCTAATACTGTATTGGAAATAACTGTACTTAGCGAAAATACTGTAGGTGCGCCACTGGGACTGGCCGGGGAGTGGGGCCTTGCCATGCTGGTGGAAACAGCAGGGAAGAAATTTCTTTTTGACACCGGGGAACGGGGCGCTTTGTTAGAGAATGCCGCCGCCCTTGGAGTCGGACTGAAGTCGGTTGACGCCCTGGTTATGAGCCACGGTCACTACGACCACAGTGGAGGCATGCAAGCTTTTCTACGACTGCGGGGCAGGCTGCCCGTATATGCGCATCCCGATTTTTTCACCTTTCATTATGATAATCGTGACAAGCCACGCTATATTGGAGTCCCATTCTGCAAAGAAGCGCTGACAAGTTTAGGCGCGGATTTTATTTTAACCCATGGACCCAGAGAGCTTATACCTGGTGTTTGGATCAGCGGAGAAATACCTCGAAAAACGGATTTTGAAAAAGGAGACAGTAGCCTGATTTGCCTGGACAATAATGGTAATCAAGTGCCTGACGCCTTGCATGACGACATGAGTTTGTACTGCGTTGTACCGGGAGGACTGGTGATCATCCTGGGCTGCGCTCATGCCGGTTTAGTCAATATTATAGAGCACGCCCGGGAAGTGACCGGTGTATCCAAGGTTTATGGAATTATCGGCGGCACTCATTTGGGTCCGGCGCCGGTCTCCCAGCAAGAAGCTACCATCAAATTTTTGCAAAGCCTGGAACTTCAATTCATAGCCCCCAATCATTGCACCGGGCAGCCGATGATGGCGCGGTTAGCCGGTATTTTCGGATCGCGCTTCCACTTTGCTCCCGCGGGAGCTAAATTCATCTTTTCTACTAATGACTAATCAGTATAATTTTCTTAAGCGTTGCATACCTAAGGTGTTGGGTGCAAGCTTAACAGGCGCTCATCTATGATATGAACGAGGTGTTCATAGTGCTCCATGAGTTTTCCAGAACAGAAATGCTTATCGGTACGGAAGGTTTAAATAAACTAAAACAAAGCACAGTGGCGGTATTCGGCGTCGGTGGCGTGGGGACCTTTGTTGTTGAAGGACTGGTCCGAAGTGGTGTTGGCGGGTTTGTCCTGGTGGACGACGATTGTGTCTGCCTGACTAACATCAACCGCCAGATCCATGCCACCAGAAAAACCATAGGCCGGCCCAAGGTTGAGGTAATGAAGGAAAGGATCCTGGAAATAAACCCGAAGGCCGGGGTAGAGGTTTACCAAGAACTGTATACCGCCGAAAGCGCCGATAAGCTTCTTTCTGCCGGCTACAGCTATGTGGTTGACGCTATTGATATGGTTACAGCTAAACTGGACCTCATTGAAAGATGCTTTAAAATGAACATTCCCATTATTAGCAGTATGGGAGCAGGGAATAAGCTTAATCCGACCCAGTTTGAGGCGGCCGATATCTTCGACACCAGTGTGTGTCCGCTGGCGCGGGTAATCAGACGGGAACTGAGAAAACGCGGCATTACCGCGCTGAAAGTAGTATATTCAAAAGAACCTCCCATTCTGCCTTTACAAACAGGGGGAGATTGTAGTACCGACTGTATCTGTCCAAATAAAGGCATGAACAGGTCCTGCGCCGACAGAAGAAGCATTCCCGGCAGCGTGTCTTTTGTTCCTTCGGTGGCCGGCTTAATTATTGCTTCGGAAGTAGTAAAGGATATTATTGCCGGGTAATCAAAAACTTGGACAATTTGAGGCGCTCTGTTATGCACCAATGTTGCTTCCCGGCGCCGGACTGGGGTAGCTAAAGTAACATTTGTGCGAATGAATTTGCGCCTTGGTATTTTTTGGATTCGCTCTGTGCGGACAACTGTGCAGTCATTCTTCAGAAAAGGAAGCAAAAGAACCGTCCCCCTGCTTCCGGAGGAGTCATTATGCCTTACACTTACATGCTTCAGTGTTCTGATGGAACGTTTTACACAGGTTGGACAGTCGATCTTGAGGCCAGGCTGAAAGCGCATAACAGCGCAAAAGGCGCCCGTTATACCCGAAGCAGATTACCGGTTGAATTAGTTTATTGGGAATCTCACCTGAGCCGGGGCGATGCCCAGCGGCGGGAGGCAATGATCCGAAAACTCGGTAGAAAACAAAAAGAAGAACTGGTTTTAAGAATACGGAAGGGATAAAAGAATAAATTTTGGGCTATAGGGATACCAATATCCTTGAAAATCAAGATTTCAAGGAGGTATACCGATGACAGTTTCAGCACAGGTAAAACAAACCTTAGCAAGCCTTAAAAGCGCCCAGGCCAACTTGGAGGCCTATGCTCTCCAGACGCAAAACCAGCAGGCCAAACAACTCTATACCAATGCCGCCCAGCAGACTCAAACGATTATTGACACTCTGGAACCGAGGATTGGTCAAATGGAGAGCCAGGAACCCCAGTATAAAGGCTTCTAGCCCTTAAAGCTACAGACTGAGACCGGATTAAAAAAAGATCCGGTCTCAATTTTTTGTATATTAATTTGCACTGGTATGCAAAATACGGATGGGAGGGTGTTTACTAAATGACAATCTCTGCTCAGGTAAAGCAAACTCTGGCCAGCCTTAAAGGAATAGAGGCCACACTGGAAGACTTCTCCAGAATTGAAGAAAACACTGAAGCTAAGGAAGTACTGCGCCGCAATGCGCAACGGGTCAACCAGGTTATCGGGAATTTTGAAAAGAGACTCAGCGTATTGGAATTTGAAGAACCGCAGTATAAGGGTTTTTGAGGCAGGGGACTGTTCTCTGTCTTACATATCAAAATTGAGACAGAGAACCGTCCCCTGTCTCATATAAGGAGTTTACTGTTAAATGCCGGATTGGTTGGTTTTTTTGCTGCGCTCATCAGGTTTATTTATCATTACCCTGTTCCTTGTACGCCTGATTGGGAAGAGACAGACAGCAAGGTTGACTTTTTTTGATCTGGTGACCGGCGTGACTATAGCGGCGATAGCGGCCGCCATCTCGATAAATCTTGTCGCTAATCCGGTCAACGGGCTGATCGCCCTGGCGGTTTGGACCATTTTCCCGGCCTTGATTTATGTCCTGTCGATGAAATATAAAGCAGTAAGAGATATCGTGCAGGGAAAAGAAACAATCCTGATCAACCATGGTAAAGTACTGGAAGATAAGTTGCTTGAGGCCCGCTTCACACCTGAAGACCTGTTGAGCCAGCTGCGCAGGAAAAATGCGTTTAATGTCGCCGATGTGGAGTTTGCGGTAATGGAACCCACCGGAGAGTTAAGTGTGCTGCTCAAAAAAGATAAACAGCCTGCCACCCCCAAGACTTTGGGCATGGAGGTGGGGCAGGAAAGCGTACCCCAGACGGTTATGCTGGATGGAGTGGTGATGGACGAGCCGCTTGCGGCAATGGGGCTTAACAGAGGCTGGCTGCATACGGAACTGGAGAAGGCAGGCGTGGCGCCTGAAAACGTCTTTATCGCCCAGGTTGATTCGGTGGGGCAGCTTTACCTGGATTTATTTGACGATACTCTTCAGGCGCCGAAGCCCAAAACCAAAGAACTGGTCCATGCCACTTTAAAAAAATGCCAGGCGGACTGTGAACTGTTCGCCTTGGCCGCAAAAAATCATAAGGCCAAGGACATGTACGAAAGCTCTTCCAGGATCCTGGCGGAAGCAGTCCGGGATCTGAAACCTTTATTAAAAAGATAAACACCAATCTTTTCATAACATCAGTAGTAGAAGATGCTAGTCAGCGATGCAGGTGCGGTTACAATCGGCCAACCGCGCTCGCGCCGGACTTGTGTGGCTGATGGTACATTTGTGCGAATGCATTCCGCGCCTGCATTTTTGAGATTCGCCCGTGGGCTGTAAAGTTATTTTCAAGGAAGCAAAAAAGGAAGCAAAAGAACCGTCCCCCTGCTTCCTGGAGTGGGAGAAACAAAGATGTCAAATAAAAAAAAGAAGAAGCTGACTAAAGTTCAGCAGGAGTATCAAGATTTTTCCAAGGCCAGGGAGCCGCAAAGGCCGGTTTTGCTTAATGTGGTCAGAGCTTTTTTCGTGGGAGGGTTCATATGCCTCTTGGGTCAGCTTGTTCAGGATTTTTTTATCTGGAATTTTGATTTTACTGAAAAAACAGCGGGGAACCCGGCTGTGGCGGTAATGATTATACTCTCTGTCATTCTAACAAGTCTGGGGGTCTATGATCATATCGCCCAGTGGGCGGGAGCGGGTACCGCGGTACCTGTGACCGGGTTCGCCAATTCGGTTGCTTCAGCAGCTATTGAACACCGCAGTGAAGGGTTTGTGCTCGGTGTTGGCGGGAACATGTTTAAATTAGCCGGTTCGGTAATAGTTTTCGGTGTTTTCGCTGCTTTTATAGTTGCCCTGATCAAAACGACATTAGCAATACTGGGGGGCTCCTGACATGCTGCAAGGACACCAAACGTGGGTATTTCGCAACAGGCCGGCCATTATAGCCACTGCCGCTGTGGGGGGGCCCTTTGAGGCCGAAGGTCCATTGGCAAAAGACTTTGATAAATTGCACGGCGATTTATGGCTCGGCCAGGACAGCTATGAAAAAGCCGAAAAGAAGCTGCTGGAAGAGGCCTGTTCAACCGCCATTGAAAAGGCCGGTTTGCAAAAAAGCGACGTCCAGTTCTTCTTGAGCGGCGACCTGATGAACCAGATTATATCCAGCAGTTTTACCGCCAGAACCCTGGCCGTGCCCTTTATTGGACTTTTCGGCGCCTGTTCCAGCTCAATGGAAAGCCTTGCCTTGGGTTCCCTGATTGTAGACAGCAAAGCCGGTAATTATGTTCTCTGCGGAACTTCCAGCCACAATGCGACGGCTGAAAAACAGTTCAGGTATCCTACCGAATATGGTTCCCAAAAGCCGCCCACCGCGCAGTGGACAGTGACCGGCGCCGGCGCCGCTCTGCTAGGCCGGGAGGGGCAGGGGCCAAAGGTTATGGCCGCCACCGTCGGCAGGGTGGTGGATATGGGTATCAGCGACCCCTTCAGTATGGGGAGCGCCATGGCGCCGGCGGCTGTAGACACGATTACGGCTCATTTCAGGGACCTGCGGATTTCGCCCCGGGAATATGACCTGATCGCCACGGGAGACCTGGGGAAGGTAGGGTTCAAAATCGCCGGCGATTTGCTGCAGAAACACGGTTTGGGGATCCCGGAAGATATCTTCACGGACTGCGGGATACTCATCTACAGTGAAGAGCAGCCGGTATTGGCCGGGGGAAGCGGTTGCGGCTGTTCGGCTACCGTCACTTATGGCCATATCTTAAACAGAATGAGAAAGGGCGAGTTGAAAAAAGTCTTGATCGTCGCCACGGGGGCGCTTCTATCGCCGTTGTCTTACCAGCAGAAGGAAAGCATCCCCTGCATCGCTCATGCCGTTTCAATTGAGTATATATCTTAAGGAGTGCTCTTATGGAAGTTTATTTTTGGGCTTTTGTGGTGGGCGGGCTGATCTGTGTAATAGGGCAATTGCTGCTCGATGTCGGTAAGTTCACCCCGGCCCATACCATGAGTATACTTGTAGTCTCAGGCGCTGTTTTGGGGGGGTTGGGCCTTTATGGCCCTTTGATTGATTTCGCCGGCGCCGGAGCGACTATTCCAATAGCCAGCTTCGGAAATTCTTTATTCCAGGGAGCCATGTCTGAAGCTGAGACTTCCGGAATAATCGGGATCCTTACCGGCATTTTTGAAATTACCAGCGCAGGTATATCCGCGGCCATCATTTTCGGCTTTCTGGCCGCCTTGTTTTTTAAGCCCAAGGGATAAGGAAAGGTGATACAATGAAGAGCATTTTAAGGGTTACTGCTATTGTGCTGTTACTGCTGCTGGCGACTGGCTGCGGCCTGCAGAATTCCCCTTTAAAAAAGCAACAAACAGGGCAGACAAACCAGAATGAGCAGGATATCCAGATCAATACGGAGCTTACCCGGAGGGCAAAGGAAACCGCCGGATCCATTAAAGGGGTCAAGGAGAGTACGGCTATAGCCATAAACCGGGACGTGACGGTTGCCGTAAAGGTAACCGGCTTTGACAGGTGGCGCCTCAAACCCATAAAAAATGAGGTGCACGATAAAATAAAAGAGCTGGATAAGGCTTATAACGTCCATGTGACCTCTGATAAAAAGCATTGTGTACAGCTAAAACAGATAGAAAGCCTGTTGAGCGATCCGCAAGACACAAAAATGACAGATGTCCTGAGCAAGGTCAACAAGATCATCAAAGAGATCGACAGCTGATGGAAAGAGAACCCTTCCCTGTATCATTTAGCCCAGACTCCTGACGGCTCTGGGTATAAAGGCGCTTGGTTAGGAAAAAATAAAAGAAATTTAAGAAAGGTGGGGGAGCGATTGTTTAAACATGATAAAAACCTTTTGCAGATCGTAAAAGTCGAAGGGCCAAATCCTACCTATGCCGCGATGTTAAATGAGCAGTTGGGTGGCCCGCAGGGTGAACTAAAGGCCGCCATGCAGTATATCGCCCAGAGTTTCCGGATCAAGGACCCACAGATAAAAGATCTGTTTATGGACATCGCGGCGGAAGAATTAAGCCATATGGAAATGGTTGCTACTGCAGTAAACCTCTTAAACGGTCACGATGTAAACGCTCAAGCAGTCCAGTCCGGGCATATCGAAAGCCAGGTTTTAACAGGCTTGAGCCCTTACCTCGCTAACGCGTCCGGATTTCCGTGGACGGCGGCCTATGTAAATGTCACCGGCGACCTGCCGGCAGACCTGCTTTCCAATATTGCGGCGGAACAAAGGGCAAAAGTTGTCTACGAGTATCTGCACAGGCAGATTCAGGACAGGCACGTAAGGGAAATGATTGATTTCTTACTGAACCGTGAAGAAGCCCATAACACCATGTTCCGGGAAGCTTTCACCAGAATCCAGGATACCGGTTCCAATAGAGACTGGGGTGTTGACAGCAACGCGAGACTGTATTTTAACCTTTCCACGCCCGGAGGGCAGTATTTCGATGTCTCAAATCCGCAGCATCCGTCATTCCAAAGTCCCAATCAACCCATGCAACAACATTAAAACGGTAGTAAACTATGGGGCTGATCTGACGTCAAAGCAGGTCGGCCCATTAAGTATTGACGTAATCATTCTTAACTTTAAGGATTCTTTTATTGATATGACACAATATCGATATTTGTTATTGCTGGTGATTAATTCACTACTTGCTTTTATGAATCCCAGAATGAGTGATGTATTTCAATTAACTCATTAGTCAATTAGTCAAATCCAACTAGTTAGTGGGAACCAAATTTCTAAAAGGCCTTAAGGAATCTCCGTTAAGACCGAAAAATATAGAAGATAGGAAATTCCAAGGGGAGGATTTAATGCTTAAGAAAATTGCTGCAATGGTTTTAACTCTATTTTTTCTAATGGTTTATACAATACCGTTAGCTGAGTGCTATGACGCAGGCAACCCCCAAATTATCTGGCAGGCTCAGAAATTGGGAAAGTCAACGGATTTTAATTTAGGCCCCAATGGCCTATTCTATCTGTTTTCAGGAAATAAATTGGTAGCGGTGGATGCCGGTGGTCAAAAACTTTGGGAGGCTACTGTACCTGGCGGCGCTAAAGCCGGCCGGTTGATTTTTGATCAGCATGGTTCGGTCTTTTATCCGGGCAGCGCATTCATTCAGGAAATTAAGTTAAACGGAGGCAGCGGTTGGAGTTTTGCTGTTTATCAGGGTAACAACAAAGATGACTCTCAGTTAACCTTCGGTCCCGGTAATCTTTTATACCTCCCACTGGCGTCGGGACTTTATGCTGTTGATACGGCGGGTAAATATAAATGGATGATGCATTGGGAAAGTGACGATGCGATAAGTACCCAGGCTGATAAAGGGCGAAAAACCCTGGCCTGTGCTGGAACTACCCAGGCTGTATATGTGGCTACCGGTATAGGGGGTAAGGAAAACCGGTTGGTGGCAGTGGGTGGAGATGGGGAAATCCTCTGGGGGTACTGGCTGGGGGATATAAAGGCAGTCAACCTGGCAACCGGTTCTGACGGGAGGCTTTTTGTCAATACGGGTCCCATTAAGAATGCTGATGGAACACTATGGAAGGTATGCGCCTTCGATAGCAAAAGTGACGGCAGCCCGCTCTGGAGCAATTCCGTTAAATGTAACAATATGACGGAGCCCACTGTGTCTGAACACGGTCTGCTATATTTTCGCGCTGATGATAAACTTGTTGCTTTAAACCAGGCAGACGGGACAGAAGCATGGAGTAATCTGATTTATAAAGTTGTGACAGCGCCGGCTGTTGACGAGGGCAGCAAACGGGTTTACCTCGGGACGCAGGACAACCGTCTGCTGGCTGTAAACCAGCAGGGACGCCTTGACTGGGAACTAACTCTCGACGGCAAGGTGTCATGCCGGCCACTGTTTGGCCCTGGTGGAATTATATATGTGACAACGGAAAAAGGAAGCCTGTATAAAATTCAAGACTAATTGCTGGTTAACCAAATTCATTTTTGAGATACAGCGTTATTTTAATGTTAACCTGGAGGACGATTCATGAACATAGGATTAGCGAAATATGTTGGGTTGGGGCTATTATCCTTCTTTTTCCTTCTATTTGCATTTTCCAGGTCCTTGCCTGCCGGAGCAGCGTCAATTACAGAGGACGCTGTTCGCTTAACCGATCTGCAAGGCCACTGGGCACGCACCCAAATCACGCGGTTGGTTGCCCTGGAGGCTGTCAGCGGTTATCCGGATCACACTTTTTTGCCGGACCAACAGATTAGTCAACTGGAAACCACGGTTTTGATATTAAGGTCGGGTGGTTTCACCGCAGAGGCAGAGCGCCTGACGTCCGGAGGGGTAACAGCAACACCCCGGGTACCCTGGGGGCAGCAATATCTTGACCTGGCAGTGCAAAAGGGGTTTCTATCTTACGACGCCGCTTCCGGTTTTGACTTTGCCGCGCCCGCTACCCGGCTATGGACAGCAAAGCTGCTTGCCCGTGTCCTTTACCTGACACCGCCCGCATCTAAATCCGGGACGGCGGCGGATGACTTGCCTGAAGGGACCGGTTATACGTTGGACAAAGTCTTTTCCGACGTGATGCCGGTGGACTCTGACGACCAGGCCTGTATCAGAGCAGTGGCTGCTGCCGGTGTCATGTCGGGCTATCCTGACGGTACATTCCGGCCCTTTGGCTGCCTGACGCGAGCGGAAATGTCGGTGATCATCAGCCGCTTGGCGGAGCAGGGATGGGTGCGTATGAATGCAGGCCGGAGCCTAACAGGGTGGATATCCGGTATAGAAACGCAAAAAGGAAGTATGGAGCTGGAATTGACTTCATTTGGCAAAGCGCAAAGGTTCAAGGTGGCCCAAGGTGTATATTGTCTCAATGCCAATCAGGAATATCCTATTGAGCGGGCGGCCGGTTATATTGGTGAAATAATATTGGACAAAAGCAAAAAGGTGAGTTGGGTTAACCTGCTGCAACAGAAGAATACCGTACAAAACCCGGTCAAAATCAGGGGTTCCGTGAAATCAGTGGCGCTGGGCAATGACAATTTGTTAATCGTAAGTGACTTGAACTGCACAGAGCGGATTTTGCACCTGGCCTGGGATACAGTAGTGGCTGGGGAAAAAGCCCCCAAAGACCTTGCCTCTCTTAAGGCGGGCACATTTGTAGACGTGGAAATAGATTCGGATCGTGCTACAAGGATAGAGCTGCTGGAGGTTAAGAATATATCGGGGCAGGTAGAAAAACTGGGCGATAGGCGCCTGTATTTAAAAGGTACTGCATCAGCCAAAAAACCGGGATGGTTCAACAACTATGAATTTGCCCGGATGGTAGATAAAGAAGGGGTTAGAAAAGACGGTATATTGCCTGGTGAAAAGGTCCAGGTAACCTATTTGGATCCATTCCCGGGAGAAATTGATGATGAGATACCTCTTGAAATAAAAGTTATGTAATTACGCAGCACCGCCGGCTGAGTCCGGTAATCGTCCAGGCTTTGATGCGTAAAATATAGATGAGCTTTGGTCGGACATACTGATATTATGCTGGAATCTATGTCTTGACATATTGTGAATACTGATGGAGTCAAGTTCCATTAATTGTTGTGACCGTAAGGTCATTTTTTACTTTAAACGCCGGTTCTTATAATGATGCAGTCTTTTCCAAGTCTCGCATTGTTGTATTTTAAACTGATCATAGACTGTTACAGTGTTGATACTTGGCGATATTAGCAATAGTGAAATATTACACTATCTTTATGCTGATTTGGTGATTAATTTCGCGATTGTTCTGCAATATCCGGATTGATTTCACTTATAGCTATTAACGCTAAGATTTTTTAGCTTTATGCAGGATTATTTCTTATGTCGGTTGAAAAAAAATACAATAAAATGCTATATTGAATATCAGTAGCGCATTTATGGGTAATATATATAATATTGCCAGAATTAATGGAGAGGGGAAAATCAAATCATGGGAAGACTGGACGATAAAGTATTTGTAATCACCGGCACAAGCTCCGGCATGGGTCGCGCTATGGCGATACAATTCGCTAAAGAAGGCGCCAAGCTCGTTATTTCCGACATCAACCCAAACCCGCCCGCGGGCAACTATGTTGCCGACCCTGACATGAGGCCGACTGAAGAGGTAATTAAAAGCCTGGGGGCCGAAGTCGTCTATACCACCTGCGACGTCACCAAGCAAGAAGACGTCAAAAACCTGATCAAAACTGCTGTCGACAAGTTTGGCAAGGTTACCAACGTCGTCGCCAACGCCGGCATCTGGCGCGGCGGCGTGATGATGCACCACGAGCCGGTGGAGATCTTGGACGAGATGTATGCTGTCAACGTCAAAGGCCCGTATTTAACCTGCCAGGAAGCTATAAAGCAGTTCCTGCGCCAGGATAGCCCCGGCAACATCGTCGTAATCTGCTCCTCCACTTCACTGGCGATATACGCTTCGGAATGCGCCTACTGTATGACCAAGTCCGCCCTGCCGGCTCTGGTTAAGGCCATCGCCTTGGAGTACGGGCCTAAAGGCATCCGTATTAATGGCATCTGCCCCACCTGGGTCAAGACCGCCCTGTCCCACGAGCTGTATGAGAACGAAGCTATGCGCCGCGAGGCCGAGCTGTTCATCCCCTTGAGGAAATGGTGTGATGTTGGCGATGTTGCCAATCTGGCTACATTCCTGTCCACCGACGAGTCTTCCTTCGTCCACGGCACTCTGATACCGGTAGACGGCGGCAACATTCTCTCCCTGGGTGAAGTACCCCCTTCCTTTATCAACTGGGATTACTCCGTCGACAAAGAGAAATAATGGTAAGCCTAACCAGATAGTAACAGCAGGGACGGTTTCTGTTGCAGTTTTATTGCCAACGGAACCGTCCCTTTTCTCAAAATAACGTCCTATAGTATATGTCCCAATGCGGGTGCAAATTTTATAAAAGTATTTGCAAGAAAACAATTAAGTCTCGACATTTAACAACAGCACGGGGGGCAAAAATTGCCGGTATGGTTGCCGTGTGGTTGATTGTAATTAAGCTTTATATTCTGATTTTGTCTTTCTTAGTCCGTTATATGCTCAGATATTCTGTAAATTATTGAGTGAATTTAGACTTTGAGTATATGGATATATCTAATGCGGCTTTTGTGATTTATTTCACATAGCTACAAATATTAGTGAACTATTTCACATGTTTCTTTAAGGTGCATAATTTTTCATAGTATTTGCTAATTTCAACTATTTAGTTGCAGATAGTGTAACAATATGCTACATTTATAAAGGACGTGTGGTATTAATAGTTTTAGCAAAAAGTGGTTAAGATTTTACGTTTATTGATTATAGTACTACAAGATAAGGTGGAAAAAGCATGCAGGATTTTATCGTTCAATCATAATAGCGCTGGTGGCTGTGCTTCTGGCGAATACTTGAAGGAATTATGGCATGTTTAGCACAGACTGCCTTACGACACTTCCGACGCTGGCTTGCACCGTGTGGCTGGATGGGAAACCCGTTCTATCCTGCTAGATACTTCACAACATACGCAAGCAATATCATAGCCGGCGCATTCTACGTACTTTAAAAAACAATTTTTGTTTTAGTACTTAAAGGGAGGTGAAATTTGTAGTATAGAAGCCTATTAGCTCTTGAATAGCCAAAAGTTAAAGCTATGTTTCCAACTTTGAAAGTTCATAATTCATGGAGCCCCAGAAAAAGGGTTTTTGGTGTCTTTGAGTTAGAAAAAGAGAGAGGATGAACAATGAACAATGTGAACCAGTTGGATCAGCTCTGCATCAACACGATCCGCGTGCTGGCAGCGGAGGTGGTCGAAAAAGCGAAATCCGGACACCCCGGCATGCCCATGGGATCTGCCCCAATGGCCTACGTGCTGTGGACCAAGTTTTTGCACCATAACCCGGCCAACCCTTCCTGGACGGACAGGGACCGCTTCGTCCTGTCGGCCGGACACGGCTCGGCGCTGCTTTACGCCCTGCTGCATTTAACAGGCTATGACCTTCCTTTGGAAGATTTGAAGGAGTTTCGCCAGTGGGGCAGCAGGACACCCGGCCACCCCGAGTATGGACAAACCCCCGGAGTTGAGGTAACTACCGGGCCTTTAGGCCAGGGCCTGTCCAGCGCGGTCGGTATGGCCATAGCCGAGTGTTTTCTGGCTGCGCATTTCAACCGCCCTGGTTTTAATATTGTTGACCACTACACTTACGTGATTAGTGGTGACGGGGACCTAATGGAGGGGGTCACCAGCGAGGCGGCCTCGCTGGCCGGTCACCTCAAATTGGGACGCCTGATCTGTCTATACGACGACAACCATATAATGAACGAAGGAGACACCGGACTGGCCTTTACCGAGGACCGCGGTAAGCGCTTTGAGGCTTACGGTTGGCAGGTTTTGCGGGTAGAGGACGGGAACGATATCGCTGCCCTAGAGGCGGCTCTCGAGGCGGCATTGGCTGAGAAGGAGAAACCCTCACTGATCATGGTGCGTACCTGTATAGGTTTCGGTAGCCCCCATAAACAGGGTCAAGTCGTTGCGCACGGCGAGCCGCTGGGAGCCGAAGAGCTCAAGCTTACCAAAGAAAACTTAGGTTGGCCGCAAGAGCCTCCCTTTTACATCCCGGACCAGTCTCTGGACCATTTCCGCCAGGCAGTGGAAAAGGGCCGGTCACGTGAGGCCAATTGGCAGGACCTTTTTGACTCCTACACCAAGTCTTTTCCCGCATTGGCACAAGAATTTCGCCAGTGGACAAGCGGCCGGCTGCCGGCCGGGTGGGATCGCAATGTACCCGTTTTCTCACCCAACGAAAAGGGAATGGCTACCAGGGATGCCTCCGGCGAATTCATCAATGCGGTTTCGGGCAGCCTGTCCAACCTTTTGGGCGGGTCGGCCGACCTGGGGCCCTCAAATAGAACAATTATCAAAGGCGCCGGCGACTTTGCCGCCGGTCATTACCAGGGGCGGAACCTTCGTTTCGGTGTCCGCGAGCATGGTATGGGTTCAATTCTTAACGGGATGGCTCTGCATGGCGGTTTAATCCCCTACGGGGCTACTTTCCTGGCTTTCACCGATTACATGCGCCCGCCTATGCGCCTGTCGGCCATGATGGGTTTGAAGGTCATTTATGTCTTTACCCACGACAGCATCGCGGTGGGCGAGGACGGCCCCACCCACCAGCCTGTTGAACACCTGGCCTCGCTTCGGATAATCCCCGGTCTGACAGTTATCCGTCCGGCTGACGCCAACGAAACAAATGAAGCCTGGCGTGCTGCTCTCACGGTAAAAGGGCCGGTGGCCCTGATTCTACCCAGCCAAAAACTGCCGGTGCTGGACCGGCAGAAGTTTGCTGCGGCAGACGGGCTATCCCGGGGCGCCTATACACTCAACCAGGAAGGCGACAGCACACCGGACGCCATTATTCTGGCCAGCGGTTCTGAAGTCCACCTGGCCTTGCAGGCTGCGGAAAGACTACAGAAAACTGGTGTTGCAGCTCGCGTGGTCAGTATGCCGAGTTGGGAATTATTTGAGCAGCAGCCGCAAGAGTACCACCAGGCAGTTTTACCGCCGCAAGTTAAAGCACGGGTGGCAGTGGAGGCCGGCATCAGCCAGGGGTGGCATCGCTATACCGGGGCTAGTGGTGAAATTATCAGTATCGACCGTTTCGGAGCATCAGCCCCTGCCGACACGCTTTTTGAAAAATTCGGGTTCACAGTGGAAAATATAGTAGAAAAGACTTTAAAGGCAGTGCAGGCGTGTAAAAATGCTGTTTGAACTGATGGCTCCTATCTATGATAAGTTGTGTGGTTGAGCACAGTGTGAATGTTATATGCACCAAATTGCGATCAACAATGACTTGATTGAAAAATAGTAATATAAAGTTATTAATTTAGGGAGGAAAGAGACTATGAAGTTACGTTCGGCAACATTAAAGGTGAAAAACTTAGAGGATTCTTTAAAGTTTTATCAGGAAATAGTTGGTCTTGTAGTGGACAGAAGATATATAGATCGTCCAGGAGTTGAGATTGCATTTTTGGGAGATGGGGAAACAAAGATTGAACTTATATGTATGGAAGACTATAAGGATATTAATTTTGGTAAGGATATTTCTTTAGGATTTGAAGTAAACTCCGTTGATGAAAAGATAAAGTTTATTAAGGAAAAAGGTTTAGACATTCTTAGCGGACCTTTTCAAGTCAATCCAGAGTTGAAGTATTTCTATATGCTGGATCCCGATGGATTAAAAATTATGTTTGTAGAAACCATATAAGTTTATAGTATAAGTTGAGTGAGGCTGAGTAAAACCCGAAATAATGGAGGTAGGAAATGAAGATATTTATTGATACCGCGAATGTCGATGAGATCCGGGAAATTGCGTCATGGGGTGTTTTGTCGGGAGTAACGACTAATCCCAGTCTGGTAGCAGAGTCAGGAAGAGACTTTAAGGAATTATTAGCTGAAATAGCAGGTATAGTCGACGGACCGATCAGTGCCGAAGTAATGGCTGATGACTGGGAGGGAATGGTTGAAGAAGCACGTGACCTGAAGAAGATACACAAAAATATTACAATTAAAGTCCCTATGATTGAAGAAGGTCTAAAAGCATTGGGCCCTCTTGCAAAAGAAAATATTGCGACTAACATGACACTGATTTTTTCGGTAAACCAGGCGCTGCTTGCAGCCCGGGCAGGCGCAACCTACGTGAGTCCGTTTTTAGGAAGAACAGATGACATTGGCGGGAGTGGAACCGAACTTGTAAAGAATATAGCAGATATCTTTAAGGCCTATGATATAAAGACTCAGATCATAGCAGCAAGTCCAAGGTATCCTAAGTACACGGTTGAATGCGCACTGGCAGGCGCTCATATTGCAACTATCCCTTACGCGGTCCTTAAGAAGATGGTTAAACACCCACTCACTGACATTGGATTGCAAATGTTCAAGGATGACTGGAATTCTATGAACAAATGACATAAAATCATTAACACACGTAAGGGTATGCTTTAAAACAATATCTGTACATTTGGACTAATGTTCAGACATGCGGGAATTGGCCTCCGGATTACTTAAACAGTATTGACAAAAATACAATGTTTAAGTATTCCGGAGGCTAAGCAAAGAAGAGGAACTCTTAAAAGAGAGCAACCTCAGATGATTAACAATTGAGACCCCCGAAAAAACCGGCAGCAAAGGCGTAAATCACCTCCTGAAGACAAATGGTTTATTTGAGATGATACCTTCTACCAGTAAGAACAGGAGAAGAGCTATACCTAGACTAAGAAAGTTGGTATAAGTAGGTATTATCAGTCGGAGACGTTGCTTTCCGGTGTTATTTTAGTCGATGGATGAAAAGGTGAACTTAATATTTTGATATATTGTTTATCACAAAAACTGAAATATTAATTACCCTGGAAGTAGGAGTGTTGAACATCGCAAAGATTCTAAAGGTTAAAGAGATGAGACGGTGCATTGGTTGTTTTTCCTGCATGACGTCCTGTGCGGTGGTTAACCGGCATAATCATTCCCTGGCCAAAAGCGCCATTAAAATTAAAACCGCAGGCGGTTTATCAGGTAGAATGGCAGCTGTTGTTTGTGTCGGTTGTACAGGGGTCAGGGCCTGTGCACAGGCCTGTCCCACCGGCGCCCTTGCAGACAGGGAGGGCGGTGGAGTCACTTTACTGCCTGACAGATGTACCGGCTGCCAGAAATGCGTTGCCGCCTGTGCTTTAGGTGCGGTTCATTTCGACAGTACAACCAATCAGCCGATTATCTGCAAGCACTGCGGTGTTTGCCCGCAGTTCTGCACGCATGGATGCTTGGAAATGGAGGAAGTGTAATGCTGTATGAAAATACGATAACAGTCCTCTATGTGGATCTGTCCTCCAGAACAACGCGTGTTGAAAAGCGGGCAGATTTAATTGATTATTTCGGTGGAGTGGGTGTGGCCGCCAGGCTTTTAGAGGAAAACATGAAACCTGAGTTGGAGCCCTTGGATGAACAGCAACCGGCTGTGTTCGCCATCGGGGCGCTGTCCTCCGTCTATCCGGCGATTACCAAGACCGCGGCGATGTTTATTTCACCCTTGACCGGCGAACTGGGGGAGAGTTATGCGGGGGGACGGCTGACTCTGGCGCTGTTTATGGCGGGTTATGACGCCGTTGTCCTCACCGGCAGGTACAGCCACCCTTGTTACTTGTCTATTACCGAGCAAGGAGTTGCGTATCGGGACGCCAGACCTTTGTGGGGCATGCTCTCAGAAGAGGTGTGGCAGATGGTTCACGATAATGAACCGCCTGCAAGTAATAGGAGCATTATGCGGATTGGGCCGGCGGGCGAGAACAAAGTTGCCTATGCCAGTGTCAACGTTGATAACTACCGCCATTTCGGAAGACTCGGTTTGGGGGCGGTCCTGGGCAGTAAGAACGTTAAAGCGATTACGGTTACCGGCGACAGGGATATTCCGATTCCTACCGCCAATTTGGAGGAATACTTCAGGGTGTATTGCTCCATATTCGAAAAGGTAACCGGCACGGATATTATGAAGAAATATCGCGGGCTGGGTACGGCAGCATATGTACTTCCTCTCGATGCTATGGGCGCGTTCCCCACTAAAAACCTGGCTTCGGGGCGTTTTGAGAGCGCGGAGGCAATCAGCGCCGAGGCTTTTGCCGAAAAGAATCTGGTGCGCAAGATGGCTTGTGCCGGCTGCCCCGTTGACTGCATCCACGTCGGGCAATTCAGACGGGAATTCAAAAAAGAGGGATATGAATATGAAGCAGTGCATACCAATTATGATTATGAGCTGGTCTTCGCGCTGGGTTCCTATCTTGGCCTCAAAACCACAGATGAAATCCTCATGCTGACTGATGCGGTTGAGGAAACCGGCATGGACGCCATGTCCAGTGGCGTAGCCCTGGGTTGGGCTACCGAGGCTTTCCAAAAAGGGCTGCTTTCCACCGGGGACACCCTGGTTCCTTTGGCGTTCGGGGACACGGAAAATTATGTCAAAGCCGTCTGGTATATTGCCGGGGCGGCAAATGAATTTTACAGTCTGCTGGGCCGCGGCTGTTATCACGCGGCACAGGTTTATGGCGGACAGGACTTTGCCATGACCATGGCCAAAAACGAAATGTCCGGGTATCATACCGGATATGGCATTTTGGTGGGCAGTGTGGTGGGTGCAAGGCATTCCCATTTGTGTAACGGTGGTTATGAGCTGGACCGGGACCATCAGCAGCTCACCAGCCGGGAGATGGTTGAGGGATTGTTAAAAGAAGAAAAGGAGCGCTGCATGATCAACTCCATGATCATCTGCTTGTTTTCCAGAAGAGTCTATGACCGGCCTACGATCATTGCCGCAGGCCGGGCGGTAGGCTTTGATCTGGACGATGCATTTTTGACGCGAATTGGCCAAAGGATCTTCCAAACTAAAATGAGGATCAGGGATAAACTGGGTTTCGATCTCAAGCAGGTTCAATTGCCCAGGCGCTTCTTTGAAACGCCGGGTCTTCATGGTGTGCTGAAGGAAAAGGTAGCAAAAGAAATGATCGATCTTTATGCTGCTCTGGTGGCGGAAGAAATGAAAGGCTCAGGGAGTGCCGGATGAAAGGTTCCGGATTATTCCAGGCCGGAGACCAGGACTGACCGCTTGCGGAATGGTTGGAGCTTGAGCTGAAAACGCGTATACTGCAAAAAAATCCTATAAAAGCATGGGGGGCATCGATTATGGACCAAGATTTAACGCGGTTCTTGGAATTAGCCAAAAGCCTTGGCGCTTATGAAGCAAAATTTATTGATCCGGCCACCATCAAAACAGCGGCCTGGGTAAGGATGAAGTGCATGTATGGCTGCAGCTCCAGAAGGGGGCACTGCTGTCCTCCCAACACCCCGACCCCCAAAGAAGCCCGGGAAATAATTGATTGTTATCAAAAGGCTATGCTGATCCATTGCCACCAGGATGACCGCCCCACCAAAATCGTTTTGCAGTTGGAAAGGGAGTTGTTTTTATCCGGTTACTATAAAGTTATCGGGCTGGGTAACGGAGTTTGTGAGTTGTGCCGGCCTTATTACAAGGAAAAGTGTGCCTATCCCGCAGGTGAGAAATGTGCTCAGCCCAAAGAGGCCAGGCCGTCCATGGAAGCCTGCGGTATAGATGTGTTTGCAACAGTGAGGGCAAATGGTTTTCCAATCGAGGTTTTACCGGACAAAGAAAGCAAGGGGAACTATTACGGTTTATTATTGATTGAGTAACAATATGATTACATATGGTTAAACGACCTCCAGCCAGGGGGTCGTTTTATCGTTAACTGATAACTTGTCACGTTGATTCCGTCTCAAGCCGGTCTGCCGTCCCTACCTAAGCGGGTGATTGACCGCCGATCACATAATTACCCCGCAGGCCAAGCGCTTGCCCGCAGCGCCGGCCGGCTGAGTCCGGTAATCGTCCGGGTTTTGGTGAATGATTACAGCCTTGCCAATTAACTGCGCGACACGAAACTTGTTGGTGAAAAAATTCATAACAGCCCGGCCGCTATTTGAAAACAGCACGGGAAAGTCGCCGGCATGGTTGCCGTGCGGTTGGTTGTAAGGGTTCCAGTGTTCACCGGCTGCTTGAAATGGGTTCCCGGGATCGCCGACTTCACAGTTGCCGAATTCGTGGATATGGAAGCCATGGGGCCCGATAGGCGGGTTGCCGGCCTGAGCGGGTTGATAAGGCGGCAGCCCTGCCACGTCGGCATAAACCCAGGCGCCGCCTGGAACGTCAATAAAATGCACGACTCCGGTTATCTGCGGAGCTAAAGGCCCGCCACGTATAATAGCCCCGGCCGTTCCATAGGCTGGTTTTGTGGTATTCATTTTGGAATTGTTCCCCTTTACAAGGATCTCTTTTTATGCTATGAAAAAATGTGAAAATATGAGACCAACTGAAGTAGTCCCTCCAAAAAAAATTACCCGGGCATAAGGGCGCGGTACACTCGCAATAGATTGAAGGTAGTACATGTGGAAATAAATGTTATGAATTTGCAAAGTGAGAAACCAAGAACAAAGCAAATGATTAACGGACAGCGGATTGATCCGGAAGGCAATTAATAAAGGGAAGGAGATATATAACAGAATATTACACCGACAAGATTGCGAAGAACCCTGAATGGACGCTTGTAGATATTTATGCCGATGAAGGAATCACAGGTACTATCGCACATAAACGTCCCCGCGCTACGTTCATCCACACCGACCGGTATGCCAGGGCGCTCCCCAGCCGGTGAAGCCCGGCTGGCTGCCACGCTGGATGAGAGCGACGTGCTTAAGGAGAGATACCGCAGGGCGCCGGCAAAGAAAAACCGCCCGATGATCCGAGCCGAGCGGTTTGACCTATAGTTTCAGAAAGTCTTGCGGCGCGATTGCCGGAACCGTCGAGCCTTCAAAGTCCTTTGTATTGCGGGTCAGGATGTAGTCGGCCTTGTTCCGGGCGGCAACCGCGTGAACGACCGCATCCTCGAAGTCCGGCGTTGATTCGGACAGCGCCGTTTGGATATCGAGGGCCAGGACATCGGCAATGGTGACCAACTGTAGCAAACGCTCCAGACTTTCTTTTGCCTTGACCATATCTCCCAGCCCCTTACGCAGCAGGTAAAAGATATCAGTGACGGCGGTGGCGGACACGAGACATTCTGTATCGTCCAATGCCGCTTGCTTGAACGCGCCGTAAGACGCTTCAAAGAACGGTTCTCGCTTGCGCAATATATCAAGGATGACGTTTGTGTCGATGAGTATTCTCATTGCTTTTCCAAACGCTTCCTCTTGATGTCGTCAAGCGTCAGGTTCCTATCCGGGACGATGCCGACGAGGCTGTCAAGCAGCGCGACCTTATCAGCTGCGGCGCTTGTCAGCTTGGCGATGCTCTTCCCGTTCTTGGTAATATAGATATCGTGTGTGGCGGCAAGCGCAAGGTACTTGCCAATGTTGTTTTTCAGTTCAGTAGCTGTAATCAACATACGACCGGGCCTCCTTTCGTGATCCAATATTATTATATCAAATCGCACGAAAGTATCAACTAAATCGTGCGATTTGATTTTTATGAATCCTGCATTGCCGAAAAGGACCCGATGTCAACAGCCGGTGAGCCTATTCTTGAAATATGTTGATAGTATTATCAGCATCCCAGTTAACCATGCAGCCAAGGCTTTTACTCAGAAAGGAAAGGGGAATCATAGTCGAACCGTTAACCAGTTGGCATTTCGTATCCATGATCATTTCGGCGCCGTTAACCAGCGCCACATTGCTGCCTGGTTGGAAGGACACTGTCAGATCTGTTTTATTGGCCGTTGCCACCCCCTCAGCCTCATTCCACGTAACCGTGAAGCCCAAAGCGGTAAAAACCGGCTTCAATTGGGCTAAAATGGAACCGTCTTCGGGGCGCAAGGGCTCGCTGAATTTAAGCCTTTCGCCGTTTACCCGTGTAGTTGCCTCTTTTATGCCGTCTGCTTCAAACTCTGCCATGGCTGCCGATAGGTGGTTGACATACATGTTTACGACAGCCTTGTTTTCCAGGAGCCCCTTCAGATAGCCATCGATTGTATAGCCGTTCTCCGCAAGCTGGGATTTCCAGGATTCTTCCTCGTCACCGTAAAGATCGTTCAAAGCATGATCTCCGGCGATGTTCATAAAGGGCATCAGGGTGATCTTCGTAACGCCGGAGTCCTTCAGGTCTTGCCGGATTTCCTCCAGGGTGGGATAACCTTCGACCGTGCCCAAAAATACGTTTTTATACTTATGCCTTAGAATATCGTTTAGTTTACCGTAAGCGGAATCGGCAGGATGTTCACTACCGTGTCCCATTAAAACTACGGCATTCGACGAGGTATCGGCGGGAAACTGGGAAGCTAAAGCTTCTACCGCATCGAAGTAGTCCTCGTGGTAATACAAAAGCGGCTTGCCCAGGGCCAGCTTTTTGGGGCCGAGGCTGCCGTCAGCCGTCTGGAGCGCCAGAAAGTTGTTGACGAGTTCCCGGAGATCGCTGTACTCCTGTCCGGAGAAAATATGATCCGACTGAACAACTATTTGGTCATAGCCTTCCGCCTTCAATTTGCTCAGCGCGGTAAAGGGATCATCAACAATCCTGCCGTCCCTTTCGGCGATTTTATCTCTGATTATTCCTGAGGTGAAAGACCAGCGCACCTCAACGCCAGGAAAAGCCTCTTTAACAGCGTTTTCTAAATTGTCGTAGGCAGGCATTGCCGACTGGACGCTGGTCCCGAAGGTTACCAGCAAGATGGCTTTTTTACCTTTTTCACTCTGTTCGGCCGGCGCTGTTGCACAGAATATAAGGACCAGTGCAAGAGTCAGGATGGAAACGGTAACTCTTTTGAGACATATCACGATTTGGCTACCCCCTTACGGTAATTAAATAGCTTCTTTTCGATAATGGATGCCCATGCTTTACGCAGTACCAGCGGAGGATGAAAGTCAGCGATGCAGGTGCGATTTTTACTTAGTTCATAGCAGCTTTGCCACCCCCCCGGGTTTTATCCTATAGAAACTGCCGGTACGCGCGAAACCAAAATTTTTCCGCAAATTTCTCTCGCTGCAGGGGTAAATGAAAACCCCGGCCTTTGGGAAGAGCCAGGGTAATGATCATTATGAGCAATTTAATTGCCACGGAAATATGCTCATTTACACCACCGGCCTTTCTTATGGAAGGCAACACGTAGTACAACACTATTCAGGCAGGTATCCTGACTCGTGGCTCACAGCGTACTTCCCGCCTTCCCAGGTGTCGAAACCCAGTGGCATATCGGGAGCCGCTCCCCACTTACAGTGGCCGGACCGTCCGGGATTCGCACCCGGTTCCCTTTTCATCCCCGGCATGACCGGAGATTCCTGGATAGTTATTCATTTTTTTCATAATAACATCGTTTTTTGTGTTTGTCTATAGAATAATGAACTAATTTATGATAGTCGATGCGATGACTTTGTCCTGATAATTGCGCTTAAACCCAAGCTTGTCCTTCCGCTGTTTCAGTATTGGGCATCAAATGCATTTGCATCATGATTTCAGGGCAACCGTTCTTGATCATCAGTTTGTTGGCAATGGCTGCCGCACTCCTGTTCGCAGCAAGAGCAGCCTTCAACCTTGGCGTTTCTGACAAACTGGCGCATCAGGAGCCCCGCAGCCAGGACGCCTATTCCCAGCAAAATTATAGTTTCCATCTCCCTAAAAGCCTCCTTTAATCAAATATCTTCTTAGCCGAGACCGAGCAGTCTGCCGAACTGGTAGACCAGGACTGCCATCAGCCAACCGAGTACCAGCGTGTATGCCACGGCAAAAGCCGTCCAGGTCCAGGAGTTTGTTTCCCTCTTAATTGTCCCGATCACGGCGGCGCAGGGAATATAGAGCAAAGTCATAACCATGAAGGCATAAGCGGACAGGGGTGTCCAGGCTTGAGCGATTGCCGCCGTTAAGCCGGCCTCTTCAGCTCCGTAGATTACACCCAGGGTGCCGACAACCACCTCTTTGGCCAGGATGCCGAATACCAGAGCGACTGCCGCCTCCCAGGTACCGAACCCGGCAGGTTTAAAGATTGGCGCCACAAAGCTGCCAATCCAGCCCAGGATGCTATCCTGGCTGGCGTATTCTACTCCAACGGGCAAGTTGGACAGTGCCCAGACCAGTACCACTACTGCGAAAATAATCGTCCCGGCCTTACGGATAAAGGAACTGCCCTTCTCCCACATGTGGATGAAGGTGCTTTTAAGGGTGGGTACGCGGTATGGGGGTAATTCCATGACGAAGTGGGAGGTTTCCCCTTTAAACAGGAACCGCTTGAACAGCATCCCCATCAGGATAGCCAGCGCCAGCCCCAGAAGGTAAAGCGAGAAGATTACCAATCCCTGGTTTGCGGTGAAAAAGGCGCCGGCAAACAAGATATAGACAGGCAGCCGGGCCGTGCAGGACATCAGCGGCGTGATCAAGATGGTGATCAACCGGTCTCTTTTATTCTCTAATGTTCTGGTGGCCATGACAGCCGGGACGTTGCACCCGAAGCCGATCAAAAGCGGAATAAAGGACTTGCCGTGTAAGCCGAGGGCGTGCATAAGCCGGTCCATGATAAACGCCGCGCGGGCCATGTACCCGCTGTCTTCCAAAAGTGAGATAGCAAAAAACAACAGAAATATATTAGGAATAAAGACCAGGACAGAGCCTACGCCGCCAATAATGCCGTCAACTATCAGTGACATCAGGAGCCCGGGCATGCCGGCGCTCTCCAGCCAGGCTCCGGTCACTCCGCCAAACCACTCAAAGAAGGTTTCAATCCAGCCGATAAAGGGGTCGCCGACTGTAAAGGTGAACTGGAATATGGCCCACATGGCGAATAAGAAGATCGGAATTCCCAGGTAGCGGTTGGTGACAATACGGTCGATCTTGTCGGATCTGGAAAGCCGTTCTTCGGTCGTCTGCCGCCGCGTCATGACCTCTTTGGCCAGGCCGCCGATAAAGCCGTAGCGTTTGTCGGCGAGCAGGGATTCAATGTCCTCTCCCAGAAGTCCCTCCAGGCGTTTGACGGCTTCGGCGCGCCGGGCCAGCAGACGCTCCAGGCCGGGATACTTCGCCAGTCTTTTCAGGACGCCTTGATCACCCTCAAGCACCTTCACCGCCAGCCACCGGGGCGCAAAATTTTCCACCAACTGCCGGTTTGACAAGATATCTTGTTCCAGGGCGGCCAGTTCAGTTTCCACTTCTTTACCATAGTTGATTTGAACAACTCGCGGGTTTTTATTGCCGGCCGCTTGTAAAGCCTGTGCCACCAGTTCTTTCGTCCCCTGGCCGCGGGTGCCTACCGTCCGGATCGCCGGTACGCCTAATAGCTCGGAGAACCTGGCCGCATTAATGTCTATCTGCTTTGCTTTCAGTTCGTCAGACATGTTCAGGGCGATTACCAGATTGGAGCCCATCTCCAGAAGCTGTGTGGTCAGATAAAGGTTGCGTTCGAGGTTGGTAGCGTCAATGATATTGATGACCACGTCAGGTTTTTCAAATAGAATATAATCGCGGGCAACCGCTTCGTCTTCCGAGTAAGCTCCAAGGCTGTATGTCCCGGGCAGGTCCACCACCCGGATCACCTTTCCTTCAGAAACAAGTTGTCCTTCCTTTTTTTCAACCGTTACGCCGGGCCAGTTGCCCACATGCTGATGTGCTCCTGTCAAACTGTTGAAGATTGTGGTCTTGCCGGAGTTGGGGTTGCCAGCCAGGGCCACCACGATCTGTTTTTCATTTTTTATGGCTTGCGCCGCTTCCATATGGAAACCACCTCCTGATAGTTAGTCGAGACTAACATTTTTTGAAAAAAATTATGCTTTACTGGCTTCTTCTACCAAAATCTTCAAAGCCATTCCCCGGCCGATAGCCAGGCGCCCATCCCCGACAGAAATAATCAGCGGGCCGCCCATATCGTTTTTGATAATGCTTAACCTGGTACCGCGAACAATACCCATTTCCGACAATCGCTGGGCTAAATTCCTGCCGCTGCCGAGTTCCCTGACGACGGCGTCCCTGCCTACCTGGAGAAATCCAAGGGGTAAAACGCTGCCACCCATGGCTACACCACCTCCACAAAGATAGTAGCGGCTTCTTCTTTTCTGAGGCTCAGATGATAGCCTCTCACCAATACCTCAATAGGATCTCCTAGAGGGGCCACGCCCTTCACGAAGATTTCTGCCCCCGGTGTAACACCCATTTCCAGGATCCGGCGGTGAACAGGCCCTTTCGCCGTAGTGCGCAGCACTTTACCCTTTTCTCCGGTTTGCAGCTCGCTGAGAGCCCTGGTATTAACCGATCTCAATATTTTTGCCTCCTTTCCTTCATCCCATATCGGGTTTTTCATGGCGCCCGCCCCGGAGGAGATGCCAGCGCCAGCGGCTCCTTCCGGTTTACCGGTTGTCTCCAGAAATTCCATAAACTTTTCCAGGGTTTGCTGGCTGACCACATGTTCCATCAGGCAGGCGTCCTTTTCGGCAATTTTAGGATCGACACCCAGCACTTCAACGAGAAATTTTCTCAATGTTCGGTGCCGGTGGCGTACTTTAATCGCCAACTCTCTTCCTGCGCAGGTTAATTCAACCGGTCCGTATCTTTCCTGAGCTACCAGCCCCAGGTCTTTCAGGCTGCTGATAGCCTGGGATACACTTGCTTTGGCGATGCTCAACATGTTGGCTATATCAGTAATCCTGGCCAAACCGTCATCTTTTTCGGACAGGTTCAGTATTGCTTCCAGGTAGTCCTGCATAGACGAAGATATGGCAAAGGTCCCGGTCATGAAAACACCTCCTTGAATAAATGGTAGAGAAAGGTTAAGCAAACCTAACTCTCAAATTAAAAAATAAGAAGAATGATTATCATTCTCAATGGCCTATTCTAAAGATAAACTTTTATTTGCCTCTTTGTCAAGAATAATTTTTGAGAATGCCGGCGTCGGACACGCGGAAGTGATCTTGCTACAAAAGAAAGTTGCGGCGACCGGATCGCTGCCTGCAACCGTCTGGCTAAAGCGATCAAAGAAGCCGGGTACGATGCAGTTTAAGATTTCCCGGTTAATCCCGGTCAAGGCTGCCGGAGGTTTGGCCGGGATGACTTAATTAATATTGATAATCATGTGATATTCTTCTTGACAATACAGGACATATAAAATTACAATTAGCATATAAATGATAATGATTATCATTATCATTTATAAAAAGAATAGCCGTGATAGGGGGTAATATCAAAGATGAACAATGGCTTAAAACAAAGATTATCCACTAGAAAGCAGTTATGGGAGATTGATAGCCAGTTGTTGTGCTCTGTTTGCGGTACCTGCTTATCTATGGAGGAACAACGTAGACTGTTGCGTAAACTGAATATAGAGGAAGCCGGCTGTTTGGATTACGAGATTCACTCTCTGGTGGTACAAAATGGGGCCTTTTATAATAAGATTTCTTACCAGTTTAACAAGCTGCTGAACCAAAAATATCGATATGAAATAGCGCAATACGGTAAGTTGAATGAAAAGGAGTTTTCCGTAATATGGCAAGAACATTATTCCAAAGGAGATGTGTGTGGGCTGTATTGGGTTGGCGTCACCCACCGGGGCTTTGCGGAGAGCTTTGTTCAAAGAATGTTTTGCGATATCCACATGTTGTCTCATCTTAACAGCAGGGAGAATCGAAAGGAAAAGGCGGAGCGTAAACAATTAGAGGAACAAAACCGCAAGTTGCGGGAAAAATTTCTTATCCAAAAAAGTCTGCGCAAGGAGCAAAGCCGGGAACTGGCAGCAAGTAATAGAAGTCTTAAGCTGTTAGAAAGAAAACTGTCCGATCTGGAAAGGCATGTGAATTCACAAAAAGATACCCGGGAAATAGAGATCCAAGGCGAAACGCCATTATATCAGCAGCTGAAAAATGAAATAGATGAGCGGCGGAGGGAATTGGAACAGTCTTTTCACCATATACAAGATCTTACCAGGGAAAAAGAGAACCTTTCCAGGGAGCTGGCTTATCAACAAAAGGTAAACCAGCAAATATACGAGGAACTTCAGCGCATGTTGAAGGAGGTGTGCAACATGACGCCTGCATGTCAAAAGGCTGCCCGGGAAGTGAATCAGTGCAGGCGCCGGATTTTGATGGTGGGGGGAGTGAGTCGTTTAAGCGCTCTTTGTCAGGAAATGATAGAAGGAATGGGGTATGATTTTACTTATCATGATGGATACATGAATACCGGGGAGAATAAGCTCAAGCACCTGATTCATAATGTAGACATGGTTCTCTGCTCTACCGATTGCAACAGTCATGGAGCCTGTCAAAGTGTAAAAAAAATATGTAAACGTTTGAATAAGGATTGCTGTTTCTTAAATAACACCAGTTTAAGTTCCATATTTAAAATTGTCCAGAATATCAATACAGCGGAACCGGAGAGCGTGGCGCTGCGTTCTCAGCGAAGTTCCTAAATATTCCCTGTCAGGATAAAGAGCAGGATTACATAATGAAAATAAGATATAGAAGGAGTTAATTTTTATGAAAATTATTACGCTTATGGAGGAGCAAGAAATAGACCCTTTTGCAGGTAATATTGAGAAAGAAAACCTCGAATGGATGAGAAAGCGGGAGGGAAGAATGAAGAAAACAGGCGTCAATCGTGTCGCTGCAGGATTGGTATTGCAAGAAACTCCTGGTGAGCAAGGAATGACAGCCGCCGCGAAAGGGCTTCTTGATGAAGAAAAAAGGCTGCAACGGGAGATGTTTTTACTGGATAAAGAGCTTAAGCTGCAGTTTATAGAAGCCTTAAACAGGATGGAAGGAAAAGAATATATAGCTGCTTTCATTGCCTTTGGAGCTGCCCCAACGCTAATGGGCAAAAAACCTTCTTCTCTTATCGCCTTTAATAGTAAAGTAAAAGGTCATATGTTTTTATGGCAGCGGTACGGCAGAGAGGTATGTGAAGAACTCAAACTGCAATACCTCGTGCTTAAAGAAGGAGACGGGAATGTGCTGGTGCTCTTTTACAAGAGCGCAATGCTTGAGTTGTTTGTTAATACCGAGCGTAGTCTGCAATTCTTAAGAAGAATGGGTTATGGGGAAGCAGTGACCCTGGAGCAGAAGCTCCATATGTTGAAGAAAAGGTTTAAGGAGCTATGTCCTCATGAGGTAGGCATATTTCTGGGCATTCCCGTGGAGGATGTGGAAGGATTTATCAAGCATAAAGGGAAAGAGTGCCTCACCAGCAGGGATTGGAAGGTGTATAGGAATCCCAGGCGGGCCGAGATCCTTTTCAGAGTTTATGACACGGCAAGGAGCAGTGTTGCCAGGGCTGTTGTGGGGAATTCTAAAAAATGGGAATATTGTAGCGGCAACGAAGGTTGCGCGGAATCAGAAAGCTTGATGCCGCATTCCTATAATTGAAACTATAGACAGAATAATGAAAATAAAGTATAATGCAAATATTAATATTATTTGACATTACTTTACATGAAAAAACCAACTGATTGAGTAACAAAATATGAACGGGGAACCAGGTGAGAATCCTGGACGGTCCGGCCACTGTATGTTGGGTAGTAACTTCCACTAGCCACTGGATATTAGTCTGGGAAGGCGGAAGCGTCGATGACCCATGAGTCAGGAAACCTGTCTATGAAACATAGCGCTTTCCAGGGAAAGGCGCGTGATTTGACTGTCATAATGTTGACATCAAAGTCCCGGTTTTTCTATTGGAAGAGCCGGGGTTTTTATTTGCTGCTATTCAATTTTCGTTATTATTTTTCTTGCATAATAATGGTAATTAAAGCATATTTTTATTTTGTGGGGGGCTGTTATATTTCTTTAAAGAAGAGGTGCTTTATGAAAAGTAAATTTATATTTTTTTTATTTATGGGAGCCGTTCTTTTTTCCTTTGTAATAATAACACCTGCCCGATGCCAGGAAAGTGAAGAAGGACAGAGTTGGAATAAAGAGCAGGTTGTCAGGGCCAAGATTCTTAACGTCGAGGATAAATTAAATTCTCAAGAAGTTATGGGAGCGCCGGAAAAAGGAAAAGAACAATCAATTACTGTAAGAGTTCTGGGTGGACAGTATAATGGGCAAGTGCTTCAAGTGCCGCACACGATCTCGAATCATCCGGGCTATGATATAAATGTTCAGCCAGGTGACGAAGTTATTTTATATATAGAACCAGATGGAAACAGCATTAAAAATGCATACATTACAGATTATGCCAGGGATAAGAAATTGCTTTACATAACCTTGCTTTTTGTGTTTACTTTGTTATTGCTGGGAGGTAAAAAAGGGTTCAAATCAACTATCTCCCTAGTCATTACCATCGGAGCAATATTTCTGGTATTGCTTCCCCTGATACTACAGGGCTATGATCCGGTTTTAATGACTATTATTATATCTGCTGTGGTGGCAGCAGTAACCCTTGCCATCGTTGGAGGAATAACAATCAAGGCGTTATCTGCCCTCATAGGAACTACTGGAGGAGTGCTGACAGCAGGGCTATTAGCCTTGACTGTTGGAACTGCAGCCCAGCTTACCGGTTTCAGCGATGAAGATATGCACATGCTCCTTTACATACCTCACAGTATAGATTTCGATTGCCGCGGCCTGTTATTCGCAGGCATGATTATCGGAGCCCTTGGCGCGGTAATGGATGTGGGGATGTCCATCGCATCTGCCATAGAAGAAATAATGAGGGCTAATCCTGCCATAGGCACAGGTCAATTAATTCGAGCTGGCATGAACGTGGGGCGTGATATCATGGGTACTATGGCTAATACTCTTATTCTGGCATATACCGGAGGAGCCATTCCCCTCATGCTCGTATTCATGGCATATGATACACCTTTTTTAAAGATAATTAACCTCGATTTAATAGCCACTGAAGTTGTACGCGCCTTAACCGGCAGCATCGGGTTAATTATGGCTATACCTATTACTTCATTCACCTCCGGTATATTGTTTGGCTTGATAAAAAGGAACGTGAATCCGATAACATAAATATTAAATAATTGACATAATAACTAAAAAGTGTTTAAATGTGGGTAACTAAATAATTTTGTCCAGGTTCCTCCGCATGGCGGGGGTAAAAAGGGAACCGGGTGAAAATCCCGGACGGTCTGGCCACTGTAAGTGGGGAGCAACTCCCAAAATGCCACTGGATTTATAATCCGGGAAGGCGGGAGACACGCTGTGATCCGCAAGTCAGGAGACCTGCCTGGTCAATAGCGCCGCCTTCCGTAGAAAGGACAGGGCTTTAGCTGTGTTTATTAAGGTATGTACCTTGAAAAACCCGGCCTCTTAACGGATGAGGCCGGGTTTTTCATGTTGATATCTCCTTCTTTCGTTTTACCTGTTCAGTGATGAATAGGTATCCTTTTTAAAATAATTAGCAATTACATAGAGCCTTCAAACCCATACTTTTACAAGCCTTGATGCAGCATTCTCATGGATATTGAAATTATTCAGGCAGATTTTGTTTATTGAGGCACAGCAGAAGCAGAAATATCTTCTTAGGACAGGAGGTGGATGACTTGCTGGAGCGTCATTGCGCTGCGGGAAACTGCGTGTCGCATTGCAACTGACGGTTAGTCGCCGCCGGTAGCGGTTATCGCGCAGTGCAAGATGGAGTGATTTGAGAAAGGCAGGATGAGACAGTGAAAGCGATAAAGTTTACCCCGCAACTGGTGGCCCTGGCGGTGACGGCTTGTTTTCTAATAAGCCTGCTGGCGCCGCTGGTTAAGCCGGGCCGCTCGGAGTCAGCAGAGCTATTCCTATCGGATAAGGCAGTGCAGTTTCTTTGTAATGAATACGTCGATAACGGCATAATAAATTCTGATGTTGGGGTGGGTTCTTATGCCCTTTTTGTTTTAATCCAGGCAGGTGTTGATGTCAGTACATGGGCGCATGAAGGGGTCAGTCTTAAGGATGCGGTAATAGCCACAGTAACAGACGATATAGCAAACGCAGATAAAGTTTCTGCGAAGTGTCTTGCCCAAGACCTAGCGGTCGTGAAGGCGCTGGGGCAAAACGCTTTGACGGACCGATTGGTTATTATTTTAAAAAACAAGCAGGGGAGCCAAGGATTTGAGGATACGGGACCGTTCAGTATATACAGCAATATGCCGGCCTTTGATCTGTTAAGCAGGGTCGGACGAATCAACCAGCTAAATGCCGTCCAGGCAAAGGACTATATCCTGGAGCAACAGTATCTCAAGGTAAAAGATGTACATTACGGCAGTTGGGGGTCATCGGAAAATGATCAATATTATGCCGATTTCATGGCAACAGCTGGAGCAATACGGACTCTTAATGGCCTGGATCCCGAAAAGAGTGACGCTCAAATACAAGAGGCTATCAATAACGGCCTTGGCTGGATGAAAAATCAGCAAAAAGCCGGCGGCAACTTTATGGCCGGTATGGACGATACACTGATAGACACCTGTGAAGTAATTATAACTTTAAAGGCGCTGGGAATGGACCCCGGGACCTGGCAGAGCAGTGAAGGAAATAGTGCTGTTGATTATATCATAAACAATGCGCTCAATCCTGACGGAAGCTTCGGTGCGGCACAGAACGCTATGGATGCTACCTGGGTGCTTTGGACGTGCCTGGCCCTGAACGGGAAAATTGATACACAGCCGCCGGCACAACCGGATTTGCAGGTACGGCCTGACCCGGAAATTTTCAATGACATTCCAGACCATTGGGCTGAAAATACTATCTATTGTTTGGCGGGGAAAGGCATTATATCGGGTTATCCTGACGGCGCCTTTAAACCTGAGGCGCAGGTGACACGTAATGAAATAGCCGCCATGACGGTGCGGTTATTAAAGCCGGAACCGGCAACAACGCAAGAATGGCAAATAACCGGTGAAAAGTTTACAGACGCCGCAGATATTCCCCAGTGGGCGCAGGAGTCCATTGCCGCAGCGCTGAGGGAGGGGATTATCTCCGGATATCCTCAGCCGGACGGTTCATTCACCTTTGAAGGGGCAAGACAGGTAAGCCGCGCCGAATTATCTGTTATTATGACCCGGATTATCGAAAAGAAATTAGGGCAGGCAGCGCCTAAAACCCTGGATTTTGCCGATGTAGCTCAACTTCCTGAGTGGGCTAGAGGGGCTATTGGTATCGTATACGCCAAAGGTATTGCCGGGGGATATCCAGATCGGACTTTTCAGGCGGAAAACCCGGTGACCAGGGCGGAAGCGGCCTCCATGATGATGCTCCTGGCTGATCTGCTTGAGACAAAATAAAAGTGGAAGACTACGCTCTCCATATGGAACGTTTAAAAAAACAGGTATCAAGAAAATCTGGTTGATTAAATGGGGGAATGGAGCTTGTGTATCAGTAAAAAAAAGTTTAAAAAATTAACTGTGCTGCTTGCTGTGTTGATGACCCTAATGCTAATAATGCCCGCTGCCGGCGTTAATGCTTCAGGGAAAGCAGTACCGCCGGTAAATAGCGCCGTGCAGTTTCTCTACAACGACTACACAATAAACGGCATAAACAATTCCGACGCCGGGGCAGGCGCTTATGCGCTTTATGTTTTAAACCAGGCAGGTGTTGATGCCGGCACATGGCTGCATGGAGGGGTCAGTCTCGAGGATGCGGTAATAAGCGCCGTATCCGGTGATATAGCAAACGCCTCAGATTCGTCTGTAGCTCCCGCCAAACTCCTGGCCCAGGATCTGGCGGCGGCAAGGGCGTTGGGGCAAAATGATTTGACAGGGCAATTGGTGCAAGTTTTACAAAACAGAGAGAGCAGCACGGGTGTTGACAACAACCTGTACAGCGATATACCGGCCTATGATCTTTTAGGCAGGGCAGGCTCGATTAGTGTAATAAATGCAGTTTATGCAAAGGACTACATTTTAGGGGCACAGAACACTACAGTTAGCGATGCTGCCTATGGCAGCTTTGGCAGCTCATTTGGCGGGACTTTTTATCCTGACTTTATGACCACGGCGGAAGCAGTGCGGGCGCTTTATTACCTGGACACTGCCGGGAGCGATGCCCGGATCCAGGCGGCCATCGATAACGGCCTGAATTGGATGCGGCAGCAGCAGCAGGCCGACGGAAGTTTTAATGTGGGAGGCTGGGATGACCCTGTTGTAGATGCCTCAGAAGTAATTTTAACCTTAAAGACGCTGGGAAGAGATCCTGCCGCCTGGAAGAGTAGTGAAGGAAAAACCGCAGTTGACTATCTCATGAACAATGCCTTAAATGCTGACGGGAGCTTCGGCGCCTCAAAGAACTGCATGGACGCCACCTGGGCACTTTGTGCCTATAATTCATTGGGAGCGGAATGTACATGCTGGCGTTTTTATCTTTACCCCTCCAGCGCGACCTTGAAGGTAGGGGTTCAAAAACAGTTAGATGCGATGTGGCAAAATGCAGGCGGGACAGCTGATGTAACGCAGTACGCGCAGTGGTCTGTCGCCGACAGCAGCATTGCCGGTGTCGACAGCAGCGGCCTGGTCACCGCTTTAAAAGCCGGGCAGACCGTAGTGAATGCTGTTTACGGTGGACTTACGGCTTCAGCTGATTTGACCGTAAATTCTTCGGGTGGGAATAGCGGGACAGAAAATGCCGTGGGCCTGGCCGTTGTGGGTGTAAATGGTGAGCTTTTATACGGCCCTTCTGATGTCACCGTGGCTGAGACAAATAAATGGGGTCTCACCGCTCTGGGCGCTCTGGACTCCTCCGGCATATCCTACCATACCTCTTCATGGTCTTACGGCTATCTGGTGGATTCAATCTGTGGACAGGCCAGCAGCGGGATGTCCGGCTGGATGTATGTCGTTAACGGTTCAAGCCCAAGTGTCGGCGCAGATAAATACAGTATTAAGGACAATGACAAGATCATCTTTTATTACAGCAAAAGCATGGATCAGCAGCCTCCCAAATGGGATGAGCTTGGAAAACAGACTTCTTCCGGGGGTTCCGGTGGCCAATCCAACCTGCCTGCCCCGGTGAGCGATACCGCCTTAAATACTGCTATCCAAAAGGCCGACGCTGCTGGCGTGGTTGCCTTACAGGCGGATGATGCGCAAACTTCACTGGCCCTGTCAAAGGACCAGTTGACCAAAATAATAAACACAGATAAACCGCTGGCCGTTACCGTCCAGGGAGTGCAGTTCGTTTTATCCACAGACAGCCTCAAAGTACCGGAGTTAACGTCTGCAAGTACAGTACAGCTGCAGCTGACCGCGCAGAAATTAAGCAGTAAGGACGCGCAAAGTCTAATGGAGTCCTTTGGGGTCAAATATAAACTGGCCGGCGATATTTATGAGCTAAACGTGCTGGCCGTCAATGAGGACGGCACGCAGCAAAAAATTGAACAATTTCCTGGATGCACGGTGCTGTTGCCAGTACCAGAGGATTTACGGGAGACAGCGGCTGATGGCAAGTTAATGGCCTACCGGTACAATGAAGACAGCAAAATGTGGGAAGAAGTGGGCGGTACATACGATCCTGACAGCAATACCATCACCTTTAAAACCGGACACTTCAGCAAGTACGCCTTGATGGAATCAATTTCCCCACTTGAGGTGAAGAGCTTCAAAGATATCGCCGGACATTGGGCGCAGAAGGAGATTGAATGCATGGCCGCAAAAGGGTATGTGGCCGGTGTAGGCGACAATGAATTTGCGCCGGAGGTCACGGTTACACGGGCCGAATTTGCTGCTATCCTGGTCCGTATGACTGGATTGACGGCCGATCCCGGCGGAGCGGATCGCTTCAGCGATGTACCTGCCGGCGCCTGGTACAGGGGCACGGTAGGCGCAGCTACTAGCGCCGGTTTAATCAACGGGACGTCCGAAAACAGCTTTGCGCCGGACGAGCCGGTTACCCGTGAACAAATGGCGGCCATGATCTTAAGACTGATGGCTAAAAACGGCCTGGACATGACCCTCAGCGACACAGACGCAGCTGAATTGCTGGGAGGTTTTAACGATGCCGCAGATATTTCTCCCTGGGCCTGCTCGCCGGTAGCCCTGGTGGTAAGGGATGGTTTAATGCTCGGCCGGGAAAACGGACAGTTCATGCCGCTTGGCAATGCTACCAGGGCGGAAGCCACGGTTATGCTCTACCGTGTGCTGCAAAAGCTCCAACAGGCAGGAACATTATGAATTGGCTGGTTTTTTGCGCGGGAGCGGGTCTTACTCCGCTCCCTGCTCTGAAAACAACTGCTCAGCACATAAAGCGATACCCAAAAAATGTAGGTGCGCATCATTTGTACAAACGTGTCGCATTTTTAATATGAGGTGATTTTATGAAGCGAAAGGCCTTTTATCTTATTGCTTTGCTGGTTATTCTGGCCGGGGTAATCGTGCCGGCCCTTTGCATGGACAAGGTGTTTAGTTCCGGCCAGCAGTCCCGGCAGACGGAAAGCACCGGCATAAATGCTGAAGAACAGGGCAGTCCGGCAAACCAGAACAGGCCAGACGCGGATGATGGCCTTGCTTCTCCTGAGCCGGGTAAAGTCCAGCCTGCTGATGAAACAAGGCAAGGCGATCCGGCTCCGGAACAGCAGGCGGCTGCGCCGACCAGCGATTCCCAGGCAAAAGCGGCGGTTACCCAGGCTTCGGACGATGCCGCTGCAACTGTCCAGACTACAGGTGATACTGTGGCGGCTGCGGCGCCAGATAACGGCTGCGCGGTGTGTATTGCCATTGTGGGGAAAAATAGCGAATTACTTTACAGGGCTGGACAGGTTGTTGTGGGAAAGGACAATAAATGGGGCATTACCGCCTTAGGCGCCCTTGATGCCGCCGGCATCCCTTATACCACTTCGCCGACCTGGCCCGATTTTGTTTATTCCATCAGCGGACAGGCCAACAGTGGCGTGTCAGGCTGGATGTATTCAGTCAACGGTGATGTTCCCATGCACATGGCTGATAAACACCCGGTAAAAGCAGGGGATAAAGTGATCTGGTGGTACAGCAACAGCATGGATCAGCCCCAGCCCCAATGGGAAGAGCTGTCCCAGTAAAAGAACGCCCTGCCGTGATACCGGTTTCATTGAAGATATACATAAAAAGTAAAGGGGCGGCAAATTTGTTCGACAAGCTTTACTATCAGGAAAAGGGCCTTTTTTTGCAGAGCTTTCATCCTGCTGCAGTCCTGGCATACCTTTTGGTCCTCCTTGTGCTCAGTCTGCTGTATGCAAATCCCCTTTATCTTTTAGCCTTGTTTTTTCTTCTTGCCCTTTTAATCAAAGAGGTAGACGGCATGGAGGCCTGGGAGGGGTTTTTGAAAGCAGGCGTCTTTTTGATGCTTATGATCATGATTATCAACCCCCTGGTAATCAGGGCCGGCTCCACGATCATCTGGCACGGCCCGCAGGCGCCATATCTGGGCAAGCTCGATATATCAATGGAAGCTCTGTATTATGGAGCTGTTTCGGGGATCAGGCTGCTGGTAATCATGAGCATATTCTGCCTTTATAACCTGATGATCAACCCGGACAAGATCCTGAATCTCTTTTCCAAAGTGGCCGGCCAATCCGTTCTGATGATCGCTTTATCCACGAGAATGTTTCCCACCATGGTGCGGGACTTAAAAAGGATTAAAGAAGTGTTGCAGTTTCGCGGCGTTGATTTCGATGAGGGAAGCCTGTGGAAGAAAGTAAAGAAATATTCCTGTCTTTATACTGTTTTGCTTTTATCCTCCATGGAAGATTCCATGGAGATTGCCGAATCCATGCAGGCCAGGGCTTTTGGAAGCGGTAAGCGTTCGGTTTACAGCCGTTATATGCTGAGACCCAGAGATATCCTCTGCGCGGGGGGGAGCTTCCTGGCTTTGTTTGCCGCCATCTGGGGTTTGCAATACGGGTGTGGTCAATACACCTTTTATCCTGAGGCAGATGTTTTGATTAAAGGATTACCGACACTCATTACCCTGGCCGCTGTGCTTTTTTATATGTCCGTACCGCTTATTTTGAGCGAGGGGTGGAAAAATTGCCGCTGTTTAAAGTCGAAAATTTAACCTATTTTTATCCTGAAACGGATCGGGCCGCATTAAGAAATATAAATTTGGAGATTGAGGAAGGGGAATTCATCCTGGTGGCGGGCGGCTCCGGTTCGGGCAAGTCCTCTTTGGCCAGGGTATTGGCGGGACTGGCCCCTGATTTTTACGGGGGCAGGATCGGAGGCAAGGTTTTCTTTAAAGGGAAGGACATCAGGACCATGAACCGCAAAAAGCTGGCCAGGGAAGTAGGTATGGTCTTCCAGGACCCGGAGAAGCAGATCGTGCAGACCCATGTGGAGGCGGAAATTGCCTTTGGCCTGGAGAATCTGGGCTTAAGTAATGAAGAGATGCTGCGGCGGATTGCGGAGGTAATCTGTTTCATGAATCTGGAGCAGATCAGAGAGGCATTTGCGGCCAATCTCTCCGGCGGTCAGAAACAAAAGCTGGCGCTGGCTTCCGTTCTGGCCATGCAGCCTCACGCGCTCATCCTTGATGAACCGACTTCCCAGCTGGATCCCGTCTCGGCGGAAGACATCCTGAATCTGGCCAAGCGGCTGAATGAGGAAATGGGCTTTACGGTGATCATGGTTGAGCAGCGGCTCGAGCGCTGTTTTCATTTAGCGGACCGGGTTCTGTTTATGGAAAACGGCGAAATTTCATGTGACGGGAGCGCTCAGGAGGTGGCCCGTAAAACAATAAAAGGAGGCATGCCTTTTGTACCGCCGGTGTCCAGGTTTTTTGCCGACCTGAATGTCTCCTCTGTGCCCATTACGGTAAAAGAAGGCAGGAATCTTTTACGGTCTTATCTAAAAGAAAATCAAACTGCCGGCGGGAACCAATCCGGCGCATGCCATAAAAGTGTCCGCGCTGGAGATTTGATGGAGCGTCAGAGCGCAGTCCGCATGAAAAACCTGTGGTTCGCCTATCCAGGGGGGCGGGAGGTTTTAAAAGGCGTCAGCCTTGATCTAAAAGAAGGAGAATTTGTAGCAGTCCTGGGCGAAAACGGCGCGGGCAAGTCGACCATGCTCAAACAGATAACCGGCATGCTTAAGCCGGACCGGGGCAGGGTCGAGGTGCTGGGCAAGGACATAAGCAAGAATGGGTTTAAAGAGATCAGAAGGTTTACCGCATACCTGTCCCAAAATCCCAATGATTATCTTTTCCAGGACACGGTAGAAGATGAGCTGCTCTTTACCTTAAAGAATTTTGGCTTAAAAGACTTATCTGTTGTCAATGAAATACTGGAAAAATTTCATCTGTCGAAGTACCGCAAGACGAACCCCCGGGACTTGAGCAGCGGAGAGCGGCAAAGAGTTGCCCTGGCTTCGGTCATGGTCACCGGACCCCGGCTCATTATTCTGGACGAGCCGACCAGAGGGGTTGATTTTCGCCTGAAAGCGGAATTGGGCGGATTTTTACAAAAAGAGACAGAAAAAGGCAGCACGGTAATTGTAATAACTCACGATGTGGAGTTCGCCGCCGAATTTGCCGCAAGGGTGGTGATGATGTTCTCGGGGAGAATTGTCAGCGATGGAGAAAAGCACGATGTGCTGGCCAAATCAGTTTTTTTTGCTCCACAGCTAAGCAAAATGACCCGGGGTATCTGCGATGGAGTGCTCACTGTAGCCGAGGCGAAAGAAAAAATCTATCCTCTTGCCGCCGGTAAAGCAAGTATAGCTTAAAAAAAGCAGGGGTGAAAGTATGTGGGAGCGAATTGGGGTCTTTACATGACCTTGATCGGCATTTTTTCCATTGCCCTGCTTATGTTCGGCATGGAGAAAAAAAAAGACTTTAACGCGCGGCAGGTATCCGTCATTGCCGTGCTGGCTGCTTTGTGCGCAGCAGGCAGGGCGGTAACGGGCGTTGCCCTGCTCTTTTTGCAGCCCACCATGTTTTTGGTGGAGATAACGGGGTTTGTATTCGGGTCGCGGGTCGGCTTCTTTGTAGGCGCCATGACACCTTTGATTTCCAATTTTTTTATTGGGCAGGGTCCCTGGACGCCCTGGCAGATGCTTTGCTGGGGTATGGTGGGTGTCTCCGGGGCGGCGGTCAAGGTTTTCTTCCCCGGGGCGGGTCATAAAACCCTGGCTGTGCTTTGTTTTTTCTGGGGCTACCTTTACGGAGCAGTCATGGACATCTGGCAGTGGAGCACCTTTATGAACCCGTTAACGGTTAAGACTTATTTTCTCCTCTGGGTGGCAGGTTTCAGTTTTGATTCCATGCGCGCCGCAGGCAATCTTCTCTTTTGCGCCGCCCTGGGTTCTCAGACTATAAAGATATTGAGATACTTCCACAAAAAAATGGATGTGCAGTATCTGGAAAATCTATAAGGGGGTCAAGGCTTTTTGAAAATGAAAAGAATGCTGCTGTATTTTATATTTTCACTGGCCTTGTGCTTTATCGTGCAAGGATTGTTGTTTGCTGAGAGGTCAATAGCAGCATCCGCTCAAACTCCTGAGGTAGAGTGGGCCAATACTTTTGAAAGAGGAGAGGCCCATTTTGTAGAACAGACAAAAGATGGAGGCTATGTTGTATCCGGCTGGATAGAAGCAGGCCAGGAAGGGCCCGACGTTTTCCTCGCCAGGTACGACGGCGGCGGTAACAGGTTATGGCTGAAGACATACCGGGGCAATGGCTACAATGACAGTCACTGCGTCAAAGAAACCAGCGAAGGCGGTTTCATCATTGCCGGCGAGACCAAATCCAGGCACGGGTATGACCATGATGTATACGTGGTGAGGACCGATGAGAAAGGTGAAATGATCTGGGAAAAGGAATTCGGCGGAGAGCGCTGCGACTATGTCTGGTCGGTTCAGCAGACAAAGGACGGCGGTTTCATTATTGCCGGGGGAACGGAGTCCTGTGGCGCGGGGATCTATGATGTCTACCTGATTAAATTGGATCTTAACGGTAACGAAATCTGGGAAAAAACCTATGGCGGGGCGGGTTCCGACTGCGGCTATGCTGTTTTGCAGCTTGCTGACGGAGGGTATCTTGTGGCGGGGAATGCCGAGTCCTTTGGCGCCGGTAATCCTGACCTGTATCTTCTCAAGACGGATGGCGACGGAAAAATGCTCTGGCAGAAAACATACGGGGGTAAAGGTTCAGACTACGGCTGGTCTTTAGTAAAAGCCGGTGACGGCGGGTTTTTAATTGCCGGTGAGAAGGAGATTACCGGCGACCGGGGCGGTGGATTTGCGGCGGTTCTGATAAAAGTTGACCCCGATGGAAATGAGCTTTGGGAAAATACATACGGAAACAACAGCGTAAGTTCGTTTTATTCTGTCAGTCAAGCGAAAGACGGCGGTTATATCCTGACGGGTAAGAAAGAATCTGCGGAGGGTGGCTACGATCTTTACGTGGTTAGAACAGATAAAAACGGCGGCCTTGCTTGGGAGAAAACAGTAGATGGTACCGGCGGCAACAGCGGTTACGCTGTTTTGCAGTCTAAAGACGGCGGCTATATCGTGGCGGGGGAAAAAGGAATTGAGAAAAGCGCCGGTAGCGAAATATTTCTGTTAAAACTAAAATCGGAGCGTAACCCAATTGGCGGCCTTGTATGGTTAATTGGCGCTGCAGCAGTTATTCTCATCATAAGTTTGCTCATTTATAGAAAGTCTTTGCCCAAAAAAGCCGGGCTTTTTAGAAAAGAAAATGTAGTCTGAGTATCTGAAAGGATGGAATTGTGTGCAGAAAGAGGATGAGCAAGGAAAATGCGGAGAAGAAGTAAAAGTAGCGCTGGTCCATGCGGCTATCCACTGGAAGGATAAGGAGAAAAACCTTGCTAAATTATTGACCTTAAATGAAAAGGCTGCCGGAACCGGAGCGCGCATTATCTTGAACACAGAATTGGCTACCGCCGGCTATGCGTTTGAAAGCAGGGACGATATTGCCCCCTTGACGGAAACCATTCCCGGCCCTACAACCAGGGCTTTTGGCCGGATTACGAAACAGTATGAATGCTATATCTGTATTGGTCTGCCGGAGGTGGATCCCAGGACAGGCGTATTTTATAATGCGGCTGCATTAATCGGGCCCAAAGGACGTGTTTTAGGCAGGCATCGCAAGGTGGCGCCGGCCTTCAGGGAAAACCTGTGGGCGGCCAGGGGCAACCTTCCCGTACTGGTGGCGCAGACGGAGTTCGGTAAGCTGGGGGTAATGATTTGCGCCGACGCCTATTCCTATAAACCGGCCAGGGCAGCTGCACTGCAGGGAGCCCGGCTCCTGCTCGTGCCGGCGAACTGGCCTCCCGACCATCAAAATCCGGAAAAATTTTGGCGGGCGCGGGCGGCGGAAAACGGGATTTACGTACTGGCCTGCAACCGGACGGGCAAGGATAAGAGCATGGATTGCCGTTCGGCGGAGTCTTTTATTATTGATACCGGCGGCGGTGTGGTCAGGCAGTTTAGTTCAACGGATGACAGTATTGTTTACGGTACACTGCCTCTGAAAAACGGCAAATTTATCTCATCGGCGGCGGAGGATATCCTGGGCCGCAGGCGGCCTCATTGTTACACTAACATATCTTTGGATACCTTTTCTCATTTTAATCCTGAGTTTCTGCTCGGGTTGCCGGAACCAGCGGACTTTACGGTCGCTACCCTGCAATTCCGGCCTGTATCCCGGGATCCTCCGGCAAATACGGAGAAGATGCTTAAGCTTATCGATGAGGCCGCAGCTATGGCTGCAGCTGAGGGCTTTACACTTAACCTGGTTATCCTCCCGGAATTATCCGCCACGGGAATTATTTTTGAGCAGCGGGAGGCGGCGAAGTGGTGTGAAGAAATTCCCGGTCCTGTGACTGGAGCGTTTACCCGGAAGGCAGAGGAAAAAAATATTTTTATTGTCCTGGGGATGGCGGAAAGACACGCCGGAAAAATCTATAACAGCTGTGTCCTGATCGGTCCCGGTGGAGTGGAAGGGAAATATAGAAAAATCCATCTATCGACCTATGAGCAAAAATGGGCTGAAGCGGGAGAAGGGGAGGTCTCTGCCTTTGATCTTCCCTTCGGCAGGGTCGGTATGCTGGCCGGCTGCGACCTGATGTTTCCCGAGAGCGCTGATGCGTTAGCCAAACTGGGTACGGACGTGCTCTGTGTGCCGGCCCTTTGGGGAGACTGCGAGAGCAAGTTTATCTGGGAGGCCAGACTGGGGGAGCAGATGCACCTGGCCGTAGCCAACCAGTGGGGGGATTTCGGCAAGTTTTATGCCATTGGCGGCAGTCTCATTTACAGTTATTCCCGGTATCCGGAAAAAAGGATCAAGTCGGAGTCTCCTGCAGGAGGTGACAAGATCAACATCATGCGGCTGTGCGCTAAAGAAACCAGGGAAAAGAGGTTCCTGGAAAATATAGATTACGAAGTCCTGCTGTATATGGAAGGCGCTACCTGATCGATACATTTTTGCAGCGTCATTCCTTATTATTGAAAAACATTGTCGATCCGTATATGACGGCGGCAGCTTGATGCCGCATTCCTGTAATGGAAACTATAGACAGAATAATGAAAATAAAGTATAATGCAAATATTGAGAGCAATTCCATTGCCTTACATGGAATGAGTTGATTGTCAAACAAAATATTGGCAGGGAACCAGGTGAGAATCCTGGACGGTCCGGCCACTGTATGTCGGGTAGTAACTTCCAAAAAGCCACTGGAGTTGGTCCGGGAAGGCGGAAGCGGCGATGACCCGCGAGTCAGGAAACCTGTTCATTTAACATAGCGCTTTCCAGGGAAAGGCGCGTGATTTGACTGTCATATTTTTGACATCAAACTCCCGGTTTTTCTTTTGAAAGAGCCGGGATTTTTATTTACTGCGATTTAATTTGCGAGGAGGTATTTATGGTGGGTACATCGGATTTGCAAAAAGGATATGTGCAGGTGTACACCGGCAACGGCAAGGGCAAGACGACGGCTGCCTTAGGGTTGGCTTTTCGCGCCATGGGCCGCGGGCTAAAAACCTATATCGGCCAGTTTATGAAAGGACAAAAGTATTCCGAATTACAATCGGCGCAGATGTGCAAGCCTTATATCACAATAGAACAGTACGGCAAGGACACCCTTATCCATGTGCAGAATCCGCCTCTGGAAGAGGACGTCAAAATGGCCCGGGAAGGGCTTGAAAAAGCGAAAAAAGCCATGAATTCAGGTGAATACGATCTAATCGTTTTTGATGAAATAAATACCGCCCATTTCTTTCATCTCATTACCATTGAAGAAATGCTCGAAATCATTAACTCCAAGCCTGAGCGCGTTGAAGTAATATTTACCGGCCGATATGCTCCGCAAGAGATTGTTGACGCGGCGGACCTGGTAACGGAAATGCTGGAAATAAAGCATTATTACACCAAGGATGTCCCTGCCCGTGCCGGTATTGAACGGTAACAACTTTGCCCATAGATCTTTAGAATGGTATTGAAACAGGCCAGAATTTTACAGGCGCATGAAAGCGCCTGCGTTTGCGCGAGGGGAGGGGGGAAATTTTTAACGACAATTGAAAAGTGCGGAACAGGTTGCTTGTTGTAATCAAAGGGAAGACCGGTGCAAAGCCGGCGCGGTCACGCCACTGTATGGGTGATTGCCTCGAAATATGTCACTGGCAGGCATTGCCGGGAAGACTTCGAGGTGCAGATGACCCCGAGCCAGGAGACCTGCCTGTTCCAGATCACCAGATGTACCTACGTTTGATAGGGAGGTGATGGTTAAACTGCGGGTTGTAGTTTTTTTGCTGCGACCTGTACTATGTTTGGCATAATATCCCTATCCCGGACAGGATGGGGTTTTATATTTTTCAGCAATAGCCGGTTTAAGGAGGTGAAGATTGGCTTTATGAAGCGAAGTTTATTGATATCCAGTCTTGAGCCCGAGTTCGATGAGTTTCTCCTGGATTGTAATGATCACCTGGAAAAGATTGCGTTTACACCTCTGGAGGAACGCATCAGAGCTGAAGACCCCGCATTAATCAACGGCATTTCTAACCTAAAAGCTTTGATGGGGGAATTTGACTTTGATAAATATATTAATTCCTTGATCGGTATGAGCAGGCATGAGGATATAATGTTTTTAATTACAAAAAATGCCATGTACAAATCGGTGATTGAATTAAGGTTCGTCAAGTCAATCATTGAGAGTTTTGGAGCAAGCGGATGCAGGATTATGGTCATGCCCTTTTGATTCATCCAGAAAGACAGCGGATATTCAGTATAGAGTTTCATAAATAAATTGATTAGTTCTTGCAGCAGAAAGGAGTGAAGACAGCGGCTCAAAACCTGTCTTGATCAGACAGACATTCTTGCCGCTGAAGCAGCGCCGGCAAAAGGATGCGGGCAAATTTGCACCGCGTTGGCTAGGCCGGGGCTGCCGGGATTCATTTTCAGGACAGAGATGGTCCGCGAATATTATGCCAGGAGAGGATAAAGGCATAGAACAGAAAGAGACATGCGGGTCAAGCCGGTTGTTTGGCGAATTTCCTTACGCCCGCTATGAAGAATGGCGTAAAGCTGCCGAAAAGTCGCTCAAAGGAGCTTCTTTTGAGAAAAAGTTAATCAGCAAGACTTATGACGGCTTCGAAGTCCAGCCGATTTATTGGCAAAGCGATGTTGAAGATCTGCCGCATATGGGTTCATTACCCGGATTTCCGCCTTTCGTGCGAGGCAGCGCAGCTCTGGGCTATTTTTTGAAGCCGTGGGAGGTAAGCCAGGAGTTCTCTTATGGCGATCCGGTGATGTTGAACCAGGCGATCCGGCACGACCTGCAGCGCGGCCAGACAGAGTTTAATTTTTGGCTCGACTATGCCGGGCTGGCGGGCCTGGACGCTGACGAGGCCGTAAGCGAAGATGTCGGCCGTGCCGGCGTTTCCATTTCCAGCCTGGCTGACCTGGCCAGGGTGCTGGAAGGCATAGACCTGGAAAAAACACCTGTCTATATGCAGGTCGGCACGATGGGTTTGCCTGTTCTCGCGCTGTTAAGCGCTTATATGCGGCATCAAGGGAAATCTACAGAAAAGCTGCGCGGCTGTATCGGTATGGACCCGCTGGGCCTGCTTGTCCGTACGGGCGTCCTGCCTTATTCGCTGCAGGACGCTTATGACGCGATGGCCTGGACCACCGCCTGGGCCAGGGAACATGCTCCGCTATTGCAAACGGTTTTAGTTCAGGGGCATCCTTATCACGACGCCGGCGGCAGTGCAGTACAGGAACTGGCCTTCGCCGCGGCGACAGCGGTCGAATACCTGGGAGAGATGCAGGCCAGGGGAATACACGTTGACGACGCGGCTGCGCGGATGCGTTTTTCCTTTTCGCTGGGGTCGGATTTCTTTTTGGAAATCGCCAAGCTGCGGGCCGCCCGCCTGATCTGGTCGCAAATCGCGGGTGCTTTCGGCGGCAGTGAAAAGGCGCAAAAAATGTACATGCACGTGAGTACTTCAAACTGGAATAAAACGGTCTACGATCCTTATGTGAATATTCTGCGTACGACGACGGAAGCGTTTGCCGGCGTTATAGGGGGCGCCAACAGTATCAATATCGGGGCGTTTGACCGGGCGATCCGGCCGGCCGATGAGTTTTCCCGCCGCATTGCCCGCAACATTCATTTTATTTTAAATGATGAGGTCAATTTGACCATACCGGTTGACCCGTCGGGCGGGTCCTATTATATTGAAAAAATGACTGACTCCTTAGCCGGGCAAGCCTGGTCCTTGTTTCAGGAAGTAGAAGCAAGGGGCGGCATGTTCAAAGCGCTGCAGGAGGGATTCCCGCAGGAGCAGGCAGCCCAGACAGCGGCCGGGCGAAAAGCAAACATAGCCCGGCGCAAAGATATCTTTGTCGGAACGAACATGTATCCAAATACCATTGAAAAACCGCTTGCCGACAATCCGGTCGACTACAAAATGATGAAACGGGACCAATCGAAACTCCTTGCCGGCTACCGCGCTTCCATGGATAAAGCCGCGTTGCAGGAGGCGCTGAACGCGCTGGTGGAAGCGAAGGCGCAAGGCGGCGGGGTTGTCGAAGCGGCCGTTAAGGCGGCTCTGTCCGGCGCTACGCTCGGAACCCTGGCCTGCGCTGTGCAAACAGAAGGCGCCGTTGTCCCTTCGATCTCTGCCATTAACATCCACAGGGGTGCTGAAATCTTCGAATTTTTGAGGAAAACCTCGGAGGCGTACAGGGATAAAACCGGGTCGCCGCCCAGGGTCTTTCTGGCCAATATGGGGCACATTCCCCAGCATAAACCAAGGGCCGATTTTACCACGGGTTTCTTCGAGACCGGAGGATTTGAAGTGCTTAAAAATGACGGTTTCCCCACCGTGGAAGAAGCAGCCAGGGCGTTTGCCGATTCCGGCGCTTCCATTGCTGTTATTTGTTCAACCGATGATACCTACTCCGAGCTGGCGCCGCCGCTGACAAAATTGATCAAAGACGCCAGACCTGACACCACCGTGCTGCTGGCCGGTTACCCGGCCGATCTCGTGGAAGCCTTCAGGCAGGCCGGCGTGGACGATTTTGTTCATGTGCGGGCCAATTGCTATGAGCTGCTTCTAAAACTGATGAAGCAGAAAGGAGTACTGTGATGGGTAAAAAACCTGATTTTACAACGATAGAATACGGCCCGGACGGTCCGGCTCCCGATCTGTCCAAGTGGCGCGCGCTGGCGGAAAAGCAGGCGGGAAAAGCTCTGGAAGATATGTGCTGGCGGACGATGGAACAAATCGACGTCAAGCCGCTTTACACCAGGGAAGACACTGAAAAAGAAGAACACCTGGGCTACACGGCGGGAGTACCTCCCTATTTGCGGGGACCTTATCCCACCATGTATGTGGTACGGCCCTGGACCGTGCGTCAGTATGCCGGATTTTCCACGGCGGAGGAAAGCAACGCTTTTTATCGCCGCAACCTGGCCGCCGGGCAGAAGGGCTTATCCGTCGCTTTTGACCTGGCCACGCACCGGGGGTATGACTCCGACAACCCCCGGGTTGTTGGGGATGTGGGTAAGGCCGGGGTGGCTATAGATTCCATATTGGACATGAAGATTCTGTTTGGCGGCATTCCGCTTGACAAGATGTCGGTTTCCATGACCATGAACGGGGCGGTTCTGCCGGTCCTGGCGTATTATATCGTAGCGGCAGAAGAACAGGGCGTCAAGTTGCCTCAGCTTTCCGGTACCATTCAAAATGATATTCTCAAAGAGTACATGGTGCGCAATACCTATATCTACCCGCCCGAGCCGTCTATGCGCATCATTGCCGACATTTTTGCCTTTACCTCCCAGAACATGCCCAAGTTCAACAGTATCAGCATCTCAGGCTACCACATGCAGGAGGCCGGCGCTTCGTGTGACCTTGAATTGGCCTATACCCTGGCAGACGGCCTGGATTACGTGCGTACCGGCTTGAAGGCGGGTATCGATATTGACGCGTTTGCGCCCAGGCTGTCTTTTTTCTGGGCCATCGGCAAGAATTATTTTATGGAAGTCGCCAAGATGCGGGCCGCCCGCCTGCTCTGGGCCAAGATCATAAAACAGTTCAATCCCAAGAACGAAAAGTCTTTGGCCCTGCGCACCCATAGTCAGACTTCAGGCTGGAGCCTGACGGAGCAGGACCCGTACAACAACGTGGCCCGGACCTGTATTGAAGCGATGGCGGCAGCTTTGGGCCACACCCAGTCGCTGCACACCAATTCCCTCGACGAGGCAATCGCCCTGCCTACCGACTTTTCCGCCCGCATCGCCCGCAACACCCAGCTTTACCTGCAGGATGAAACCGGTATCTGCAAAGTAATTGACCCGTGGGGCGGCTCGTATTACGTGGAGGCCCTGACCGGCGCTATCACACGCCGGGCCTGGGAGCACATCCAGGAGGTCGAATCTCTCGGCGGTATGGCCAAGGCGATCGAAACCGGCCTGCCGAAGATGCGCATTGAAGAGGTGGCGGCCAGGCGCCAGGCTCAGATCGACTCACGCAAGGAATCAATCATAGGCGTCAATAAATATCGCCTGGCCAAGGAAGACCCGATTGAAATTCTGGAGGTTGATAATACTTCCGTACGCCTGGCGCAAATAAACCGCCTGGAAGAATTGCGCGCCGGGCGTGATGACGCCAAAGTGCAAGCGGCATTGAACGCCATTACCCATGCGACGGAAACCGGGGAAGGCAACCTCCTCGCCCTGGCTATTGAGGCGGCCAGGGCAAGAGCCAGCCTTGGTGAGATCTCTGATGCCATAGAAAAGGTGACCGGTCGTCATAAGGCTGTCATCCGTTCCATTTCCGGCGTGTACAGCACCGAGTTTGGCGAGGAGCGCGAAGTGGCCGTGGTCAAGCAAATGGCTGACGACTTTGAAAAGCGCGAAGGCCGCCGCCCCAGGATCATGATTGCCAAGATGGGACAAGACGGTCATGACCGTGGCGCCAAGGTGATCGCCACCGCTTTCGCCGACCTGGGCTTTGATGTGGATATCGGTCCGCTTTTCCAGACTCCGGAAGAAACGGCCAGGCAGGCGGTGGAAAACGACGTGCATGTTGTCGGTATGAGTTCGCTGGCGGCCGGCCACAAGACTTTACTGCCGCAGCTGGTAGAAGAATTGAAAAAACTCGGTCGGGAAGACATCCTGGTTGTAGCCGGCGGGGTTATTCCCGCGCAGGATTACGAGTTTTTAAAAGCACACGGAGCCGCCGCCATATTTGGGCCGGGTACGGTCATTCCGGTTGCCGCTCAAAAGGTTATAGAAGAAATCAATCAACGCCTGCAGGAAGTCAGTTGATCGTATGAACAAGGAGAAGCAAAGGCCGGAATGGGTTCCCAAACAAACCGATGATGTTTTTGCCACCTATGTGGTGGAAGGGGTGGAGGGCGGTCATGATGGGATGCCGGGCCAATCCGTCGGTGATTCTGTACGTGCTGCCGGCGTTCCCCGCCGCCGGTTTGGCGTAGATGACTATGTGCAAGGCGTGCTGTCCGGAAACCGCACGATCCTGGCCAGGGCGATAACGCTGATCGAGAGCAATGCTCCCGCCCACATGGAAGCAGCCCAGGAGGTGTTGAAACACCTGCTGCCGTATACCGGCAAATCTGTAAGAGTTGGTATCACCGGTGTGCCTGGGGCCGGGAAAAGCACTTTTATCGAAGCGCTTGGCAGCATCCTCTGCGACAGGGGGCGTAAAGTGGCGGTATTGGCGGTCGATCCCAGCAGCACGGTTACCCGCGGCAGCATCCTGGGAGACAAAACCCGCATGGAGGTTTTATCCCGTAAGGAGAATGCCTTTATCCGTCCATCGCCTTCCGGCGGCACATTGGGCGGAGTGACCCGCAAGAGCAGGGAAACCATGCTGCTCTGTGAGGCTGCCGGCTTTGACGTGATCCTGGTCGAGACCATAGGTGTCGGGCAAAGTGAAGTCGCGGTACGCACGATGGTAGATTTTTTCCTTCTGGTCGTATTGACCGGCGCGGGCGACGAGCTGCAGGGAATCAAGAAGGGGGTCATGGAATTGGCCGACGCCGTTCTGATCAATAAGGCTGATGGTGATAATAAAATCAGGGCGCTTGCCGCAAAGGCGGATTATGCCAGGATCCTGCATTACCTCCAGCCGGCCACAGAGGGCTGGAAGACCCTGGCTTATACCTGCTCTTCCATAACCGGTGAAGGTATCGCTGAAATCTGGTCTGCCATCGAAGCGTTCCGTGACCAGACGGCCGAATCAGGCGTATTCTATGCCCGCCGGCGTTCTCAGACACTGGATTGGGTTTATGCGATGGTTCAGGAACAGCTGCAGGCCAGTTTCTTCAATCATCCGGGAGTAATCCGGATCAAAGCAAAAATTGAACAGGCCATTGTGGAAGGCAGGTTGTCCGCCACCCTGGCTGTGCAAGAATTATTAAAAGCTTTTGAAGGGTGACCGGGGATTTTGCAAAAATCAGAGTGAGAGGTTTGATTACCCGGGGTTTTTAGGCCCGGGTAATCAAACAGGCTATCTTTAGACGCTGCACGGCTTTGATTTGCTCGGGTCAGACTTGCGTAAATGGGGTGAACAACGGTTGTATCAAGACTTCATTGATTTTAACGAGAAAATCCCAATGAACGACATCAAATTTTCCTTATTCGAAGGAAGGACATTCCTTATCGTTTCACAGCAACAATTGAAGGTCTTGAGTTCTGCCGTCCTTGGAGGAGGATTGCGGAGAGTCAGGTTTATTATAAATCATACCGTCGATAGAAATTACTATGGCAAATTGACGCCCGCAAAATATCTTTCCCATATGGCGAGAAAGATGAACCTGGGGAGTGATACTGTGGGCTTGATGACAGCTGTGGACGTTAAGCGCACGGTGATGAGCTTTGGAACAAGAGATGATGTTGCTGTCGCCGCCTTATCCACGGTGGGGGTGGGCAACGCCTGTTCTGCAGGCGCCAAAAACGCTTTTTTTAAAGGCGAGGACAGGCCGGGAACAATCAACATAGTCGTTCTTATTGACGGTGACTTAACCGACGCAGCCATGGTCAACGCCGTTATAACAGCGACGGAGGCAAAGTCCATGGCGATGATGCACGCAGACATTCGCCTGCCGGATGGAACAGTGGCTACGGGCACTACGACCGACGCTATAGTGATCGCCTGTACTGCGAAAGGAAGGCTGCACCATTACAGCGGGATGGCAACCGACCTGGGCTTTTTAGTAGGGCGCGCAGTTTATAAGGCTGTAGCCGAGGGTATCAGTAACAGCTGTGCTTATGAAGGGTCTTACGGGTGCGTGAAGCTAAACTGAGTACATTTCCGCCGCAGCATTGCTAACATAAAAAAATAGATAGAATTTAATCAAAAACACAATAAATATTTGACAAAATAACTAAATAATGTTTAAATATGGTCAACTGAATAATTTTGTCCAGGTTCCTCCGCCTAGCGGGGGTGAAAAGGGAACCGGGTGAAAATCCCGGACGGTCTGGCCACTGTAAGCGGGGAGCGACTCCCAAAATGCCACTGGATTTTATAATCCGGGAAGGCGGGAGACACGCTGTGATCCGCAAGTCAGGAGACCTGCCTGGTCAATAGCGCCGCCTTCCGTGGAAAGGACAGGGCTTTAGCTGTGTTTATTAAGGTATGTACCTTGAAAACCCGGCCTCTTAACGGATGAGGCCGGGTTTTTCATGTTGATATCTCCTTCTTTTGTTTTACCTGTTCAGTGATGAATGGGTACATTTTTAAAGTAATCAATATTGACATAGAGCCGCCATAATCCATACGCACACCTTTGTTCACAGACCTTGCCCGGTGATTCCTTGCACCAACATGAAATATTGACATGATTCAATCAAGGTTGGTAAACGCGCCTGTTTGCGAAAACAGACACACTTTTGTTCAACAAGAAAAAATCAAGCGCAATGCGGAAAGGATGTGATTCCATTGGGCTTGTAAAACAACACAAAGTCTGCCTGTTTGCATATTTCAGTAATAGTGAAAAAACTTATGTGAAATGGAGGAAAAAACATGAAAACCGCTTCTAACAAATTCGTGTTCGTGAATAAGGCGTTGATTCTGCTTATAGCAGTGGTGATGATGCTCGCGATGAGCGCCACGGCGTTTGCGTCCGACTCTGATCCCAACTTCACCAAGTCGCCGAGCACCGAATATACGTATCATGTTGGGCAGGGCTCGGGAACGCAGATTACCTTGCAGGTAGGACCAGCCGACTCCGCATGGAGCTTTACCGGGTTCAGCACCCCGGCGGAAGCTGCCAAAGTCACCTGGACTGAGACATACGGCGCAGATCTGATGAACGTGGGCACGCCGACGGTGGTTGATATCGGTGGCGGCGTGTACGTCAATCAGGTCGTGCTGACCACCCAAAACTACTGGAGCGCCTACGGCATCCGCGCCACCTGGAACAATGGGGCGGCCAGCGAGCCCTATATGGATTTTACGGTCAATGTGGATCCTATCAGCATGCAGGCCGCCAAGACCGGCATCACCGTTGACGTTCAGGCGCCGGAGTCTGGTGCGCTTGCTGCATGGAACAATCTAAACACCAACATCACCGCGACGCCGGTCGGCGCGTCCAGCTCGAACCCCCTGTATAACACGCTGGCGATCCAAAAATACTCCACTCCGTTTGCGGCCCTTGTCGCGATGTTCAACAGCAATCCCACGGAGTTAGATTATTCAACCTGGCTGAACACCGGCGGATTTACGCCTGACGGCACCTATCTCTACAGCCTGACCGGCTATACGGGATATGACGAGCTTGAAGAAGAGTTCCTTACTCAAACAAGGGATGCCTCAGGGCTGTATGGCTGGCAATACTGCGTATACAGAGGGCAAGACCTGCATAAGGTCGCGATGTCCCAAACCATCGGCGCCTCCGGCTTCGCGCTCAACAGCGGGGATACCGTTGTCTGGTATTATGGAATATTGGGATATACATTCCCGGCCTATTACACTCCCATGAACTGATGCCGGTGTCGGGGGGCGTTCCGTACAGGGCGCCCCCTGCTCTAAGCAATCATTCAAACAGAGGAGGAGAGCAATAATGAAAAATAGAACGGCCCGCAGGCTGGTGTACCTGCTGCTGGCATTTGGCTTGGCCTTCGCCCTGCTGCCGCTTTCGGCTCCGGCGGAGAACGCCGCGCCGCCGCAGACAGACGCGTCCGTGACCGGCGCGGCATACTCCAGCGCCGGCACGTTGACGGTGCCCAACGCGGTATACCTCAACTCCGGCATTTGGACGGTGACGGTTCAAACCAACAGCGCCGACGCGGATGGGGGGGTACCGGTCCTTGAGCCGGAGTTCTCCTATGGCGCCGTGTACATGGAGAACGGCTTTGACGAGGCCAACAAGCTGACGCCCGCGGTCTCGTCTGGTGAAAACGGCTGCACGGTATATACCCTCAGCGTCCCCGCGCAGACCGGAGTTCTGTTCTATAAAGCCTCCACCCTGTGGGAGGGCAATCAGGTTCCTGCCGGCGGCGGCGCTATTCCCGTCACGGCCGACGGGCAGGCGGCAACGCTGGCAGTATTTCTCCTGAATCTATGGAACAGTATGCCTGTTTCAAATGGGGAAGTCGGCATCAGCGACGTTGCAACCACCATGACGGACGGGCAGGGCTGGGCCTATCAGTGCTATGTCTACCAAAATCCCGATAATATCCCGAACAACCGTTTCATATATACGTTGCCCGCCTACGGCAACGACAATCTCTATTCCTATGACGTAACGGTCAGCAAGGACGGCTACCTCGGCTTCGGCAACAACGCGATGGCGGTGTTTTTAGGCGGCTATCATTCCGATGACATCAGGATCTGTCCGTCAACCTCTCTTACATTGAAAGTACCCAAAGGCGCCACGACGGTGTTGCAGCGGAAAACCCGCCATTATATTCCGTTCATTCCCGCGAAGCTGCTCGCGTCCGACACGTCTGACCCCGATTACGACAGGTATACCTATGAGTGCCCCGTTGGCGGAAATATCGGAAATTACCACTACCGCATCTCAAAACCGGGATATGTTACAAAGGCGGCCTGCTTATCCAGCGCAATCAGCGAACCGACAACGATAACCTTTCATCTGGAAGCGGCCCCCGCAGAGCGGGTAACCTACCTGGAAAGCAATTATAGATCGCCCAACGGGTACGAGGACAACCTGCTGACGAATGCCCCGGACAGCGCTTTTATTAATCTGGCTGCAAGTGAAACATTTAAAATAAAGCCTTTGCGCGCCTGGCAGATATGCAACAATGAGGTGGATAACTATTTTATCGAGCCGGATTTTCATTACAGCGTGGTATCCGGCGCTTCGGTCACGGTGGATGAAAACGGATTGGTGCAGGCCGTCGGGGACGGCGTCAGTCTGGTTCGCATTACCTACGACCCGATTGAGGTCAACGGCGTCTATTTTAACGGGATTGACCCAATCAACACCGGTTTGATCGTGGTCAACGCCGGCGGCGGCGCCGCCGGTTTCAATACCGGCATCGACCTGCGGGAATACGACACCGTATACATAAACGGCGGGGTGAACTATCCGGACGGCGCCGCGGCGCCCGCGCAGGAGACGGCGCAGTACACCTTTACTCCCGAGGCGGGCGCGTCCGTCCGTGTGCTTGCCCCCCCATCCAATCCCGTTGGGTGCGCCGACTGGGGCTTCACAAACAGCGGGCAATGGACGTCATATGCAGCAGACAGTGGTGGCGCGTTCACTGTAAACCTGCATGAAGGGCGCAACATAATCGAGGTTGCAAAAGGCGGTCAGGTCCAGTACCATGTGGTCCGGGCCAGAAAGCTTGCAATCAATATAGCCAATAAAACAAATCCCGGCAAGGCCTTGCTGGCCGGCGACACCGCGGACATTACCTTCAGGGGTGTCTCCATGCCCGTGCCGAAGCTGGCGGCCATTTATAACCCCGGCTTTTCCTCCGACAGCGATCCCACGGTGGGCATCCGCTATGATATGAACGGGGATTTGGTCCGCAGCCGTGGAACCCAATACTATATGACCACGTACAACGATATCGTGGTGAAGATGGATGAGGAAGGAGACTACAATTTTACAGGCGGCTGCATCGGCCTGAGCTGGTTCGGCTCTCCTCTGGGCGCGCACAGGAATATCTCGGAAGCGGGGCTTTTGCCCAATTTCAACGCGCCGGACAACGCGCTGAAAACCTTCAGCCGGTTGCCGGATTTTACGATCAGGGTCAAGAGCAATGAAGAACGGGCGGAACAGGAACGACTGGAATTCGGAAAGCTGACCAAAATCGTAACAACGGGACTTTCTTCGCAGTCATACCCTGACGGATTCCCGCAGAATCATGCTTACAAGCCCAGCGCAACCGGTAATGCTCCCTTAAAGATCAAAGGTATCGAGTACGGTGGTATAATATATGGCTACAACGAGTATGATGTAGCGCAAACTGAGGGACTTCCCGATGATTTTGATCTGTACTGGCGTTACTGGGCCGAGGGAAGCAAGGACAATGCCGTCACTGAAAAGGTAACGGAATTCCCCGTTCAGGCCGGAAGTTTCACAGTTGCAAATAACAATTCGTCCACGCTGGATATCATAAACGGTGAATTAATAATAGTTGCAAAGGACGGCACTGAGGGATATCCGCGCACATATACCAGTATAATGAGTTCAAGCGCCACAACACCGTATTTTACTAAATTGGACGATATTGAATTAAGTTTTGCCGGCGGTACGGATAGTTTCAGCCTGACGGACGGACTTTTGCAAGCAGAGCCGGTTACACTTGAAAACGGAACGATGAATCTCGGATATGGTTTTCTTTATACTGAAACAGATTATACGGTAACCGTTCCATACGGAACCGAAAATATCTCTTTGACACCGGTTGCTTTTCCTAATATGGCGGAGTACGTTTTGCCTTATGTCAAAGTTTCGGTGAACGATCAATACCTGGAAACCGTATATTCTCCCGGCCGGGGCGCCAATGTTCAGCCGAACTCTAAGGCGACGGCTGCCAATATGAAAGGTCCGGACAAAGCATTGCCGGCCACACAGGAAATCGCGCTTGCAGCCGGAGAGACGATAACGATTCAATTGCAGGTCATCAATCAAGGGCTGTTTTATGAAGCGGCCGATGGCGTAGGACAACAAAAATTTGCCCCTGCAACCTATACAATTAAAGCGACCCGCGCGGCGGCGCCCACCGATGTCACCTTTAATCTTCCGGAGAACACCAGTGTGATTGTCAAAAAAGCGACCGGCAAAACAATGACTGCGGCGGCGGGCAAGGCAAATCTCTATCAGCTTCCCCAGGGCAGTTATACCTACACCGTGTCGGGCGGCGGTTACGCGGCGAAAACCTTTAACCTGGTAGTTGACGGCACGGAAGCGCTTACGGTAACGGTAAAGGCGGAAGACTTAAATGAAGCTGCCGGACAAACCGGAAAGGTCACCGTCAACGTGGTGAGCTATGACAAGGTGCTCGTCGGCAATGCTTCCATCCCCATTGCGGCGGAGCCGGCCGACCTGACCGCCTATCGGGCGGCGGACGCGGCTCCCATTCGCTGCGTGGAGTACAATGTCGGCGGCTATACCGCGCTGCATGCTATTTTGGACGCCTTCGCCAGCGGCCAGACAACCCGTATTGATTTTGACTGCCGCCGCGGCGACCTCACCCCACGGGCCGGCATAGACAACAGCAGTCACGGTGCAAATGCGGATTGGCTCTGTACGGTCAACGGCATCACCGTCGACCCGTCTACCACAGTCCTGAAAGGCGGCGACCGCGTCGACTTCTTCTATTACTCCGATCAGGGGGAGACCACGCAGGCGTGGTTTACAGACGGCAGCAAGTCGGTGTCCAGGAGCGGCAGCGTCACTCTGACCCTTATGTCCGCACCGCTGAACAATAAGGACGCCGCGGGCGTTGCGCCTTGCGCCAATGCGGATATTCTGGTCAATGGACAGAAGAAAGCCGCTACGGACGCAGAAGGCCAGGTAACGCTGAACGGCGCGGATTTGTCTGAGTCTAACAGCATCACCGCCTTTAAGGACAATGGAAGCGGCAAGAACCTCCTGACCTTTACCCGTTGTGTGGTGACGGTCACCACCGGCAGCGTTACGCCGCCTTCCGACGCCGACAGCATCACGGTTTCCTTCCGCCTGATCGGCGACTCCTGTCACGGGGATGCCGGCGCCCACGTAAAGTATGTGACCTGGATCGCGACCAGGCAGGTTACTGTTAATAAGGGTGCGACCGTTTATGATGTATTTACGAAGGCGCTGAACGAAGCGGGTCTGCAATATGTAGGCGCGGAGAGCAACTACGTTTCTTCCATCGAAGCGCCGGCTGCTTACGGAGGATATTGGCTGTCGGAATTCTCCAACGGCCCGAATTCCGGCTGGATGTATACCGTCAACGGTATTCATCCCAATGTGGGACTGGAGTATTACACTCTAAGCCAGGGCGATAAGATTATCTGGCATTATGTGGACGATTATAAGGTGGAAGCGCCCTGGAATGGAACGCCATCCTATAAATGGCTGGAAGCTGAGGACGTGAATCCGCCGTCTGGCGGCACGGTTATTGATATGAGCGGCAGTGGAAAAGTTGAAAAGCCCGCGCTTGAAGAGCCTGAAGGTTCTCTCAACGGTGTGACGGTTGCGGCCGTACTTGATCAGAATAGTGTTGCCGTCGCGACTCTTGCCGCAGACACCCTCGACGCATTCAATAAAGCGATCACGGCCGGCGAAGACGCGAAGGGTGCTGTGGTGGTGGTCACGGTGGAGATCCCCGCAGGCGCAACTGCCATGAAACTTACTATACCGCAAACCGCCGTGGCCGCGCTTGGCCAAACCGGCAATACCTCGCTGAGCATTGCAACCGGGTTGGGCAATCTGACCTTTGACGCCAAGGCGGTCGCCGTCATTAGCGCTTCCGCCGTCAGTGAAGGTTTTACCGTTTCAATTGTCCAGGCAAACACCGGCGCGTTAAACGAAGAAGCCAAAGCATTGATCGGTAACCGGCCGGTCTATGATTTTTCAGTGACCGCGGGGGACAACCTGATTGCAAGCTTCGGCGGCGGCAGCGTGAGCATAAGCATTCCCTATGCCTTGCAACCCGGCGAGGATCAAAACGCGGTTGTTGTTTACCGCATTGACGATGCGGGGAATCTTCAAACGATACGCGGGGCGTACCATGCGGAAACGGGCACAGTAAACTTTGCCGTCACCCATTTCTCCAAATATGCCGTGGGATATAACAAGATAACCTTCACCGACATCGACGGCGCCGCGTGGTACCACGGGGCGGTGACCTTCTGCGCCGCGCGCGGCATAGCGGTCGGCATAGGCGGTAACATGTTCGGCCCGGAAAACACTCTTACAAGAGGGCAGTTCATCGTCATGCTGATGCGCGCTTATGGCATAGAGCCCGACGAGAACCCAACCAATAACTTTGCCGATGCGGGAGACACATATTATACAAATTACCTTGCGGTCGCAAAGCGCCTCGGGATATCCACCGGTGTGGGCGACAACATGTATGCGCCGGACCGTGAGATCAGCAGGCAGGATGTGTTTACGCTGCTCTATCGCACACTTGACTTGCTCGGAGAGCTGCCCGAGACGACTGCCGGCAAAACCCTCACGAGCTACACGGACGCCGGTAAAATTTCGGACTACGCGAAAACCGCCATGGAAAACTTCGTGGCAAGCGGCACGGTAACCGGAAGCGATGGAAAGCTCGATCCGGGCGGAAACACCACTCGTGCACAGATGGCGCAGGTCCTGTACAACCTGCTGGCAAGGTAGGCCGTGCCGGCCGGTGCGAAACTTGTGCGGGTGGAAGCACTCTCTTTTGTGAAAGGACTGAGAATAGATGCAAAAATGCAGTAAAGCTCTTGCCCTTTTCCTCGCGGCTTGGATCATGCTGGGCTGCTCCGTCGCGGCCCTTGCCGCCGAAACGGTGAAGCCGCCTGTTTCCCTGGAAAAGGCTATCGCGGATACCGGCGCTTACCTGCTGAAAACGGTGCCGGACCCTCAAGTCGGTTCCATCGGCGGTGAATGGGCCGTAATCGGCTTGGCGCGGGCCGGATATAAGGCGCCGCCAAACTGGTACGAAGCGTATTATAAAACCCTGGAAGCTGAAGTTGTTAAAAGACAAGGCGTTTTGCACGACAAAAAATACACGGAATACTCCCGTGTTGTGCTGGCGCTGACCGCCATCGGCAAAAACCCGGCGGATGTGGGCGGATACAACCTGCTGGCCAAGCTGGGCGATTACAACAAGGTCCTTTGGCAGGGCATCAACGGTCCCATCTTTGCCCTGCTCGCCCTGGATGCGGGGGATTATGCCGTCCCGGCCGGCGGGGACGCGCAGGTGCAGACCACGCGTGAGCTGCTCCTTGACACCATCGTCAAGCGGCAGCTTCCCGACGGGGGATTTTCGCTGGGCGGCGAGACAGGCGATCCGGATCTCACCGCCATGGCGCTTCAGGCGCTGGCGCCCTATCAGGAGCGCGCGGATATCAAAGCGGTGATCGACAAGGCCCGAAACTGCCTGTCGAATCTGCAAAACAGCGACGGGGGCTTTGCAAGCTGGGGTGCGGCCAATTCGGAAAGCGTCGTGCAGGCGCTGGTCGCCCTGACCGCGCTGGGCATCGATCCCGATACCGACAGCCGGTTTATTAAGAACGGCAATTCCCTCATGGACAATTTGCTGACTTTCTATGTGCCGGGCGGCGGCTTCAAGCACATTGCGGACGACGCCGGCCCGAACGGCATGGCGACGGAACAGGGGTTTTACGGACTGATTGCCTATAAGCGTTTCAAAAATGGGGAAAACAGCCTTTACGATATGAGCGACGCAAAGGGTCCGGCAGCCGGGCAGAATCCCGGTACGGCGGCCCGGTCCGAAAAAGCTCCCGGTGTAAAGGCAGGCCCGGTCATTTATCCCAATAAGGCCTTTGCGGATACTGCAGGAAACGACTCGCGGGAGGCCATCGAAGCCCTCGCCTCCCGCGGTATTATCAACGGTGTTTCCGATGCCGCCTTTGAACCTGACCGCACCATGACCAGGGCGGAGTTTGCCGCGATTGTTGTCCGGGCGCTGGGGCTGCCGCCGGCCAATGATGCTGTCTTCACCGACGTTGCGGCAACAAACTGGTATGCCCCCTATGTCGGAACGGCATATGCCCGCGGTATTGTAAACGGCACATCGGAAACCGTATTTTCTCCGGCGAGCACTATCGCCCGTGAAGAGGCGGCTGCCATGGTCGCCCGCGCGGCAAAGCTCTGCGGCATGGACACCGGGATGACCGACGCGGAAACACGTGACATGCTGGCGCAGTTTCCCGATTACACCACAAGCTCCACATGGGCGAGAGAATCCCTTGCTTTCTGCTACAAAGAGGGCATCCTTTCCCAGGAGGCTTTGAACATTGTGCCGCAAGAGGCCGTCACACGCGCGGAGATCGCCGGTATGGTTTACCGGATGCTGCAAAAGGCGGAGCTTTTATAGCCCTACTTTTATAGCTCTAAGGAAGGGATGTGAATTGAAGATAGGGATAACGAAGAATAAAATAGCCGCCGCAGCCGTCATCTGCTGTGTCCTTGCGGCGGCATGGTTTTATGGCGGCAATTACGCGGTAAAAACCACCGTGCCGGAGCAGACCGCTGCCGTCGAAACGGGCATGTCAAAGCCTGTGGAGAATGCAACTCCATCCGGTTCGGAGCACTTTTCCGAAAGCGCGCCCTTCTCCGGAGCAGAAACAACGCAGGCACAAAAAACAGAATATGAAACCAAACCAGCCGGTTTCACCGGGAGCAAAACGGAAGACAAAACCGCCGAAAATGATTCAGGCCAGATGGTCATAGACCCTGAAACGGGCAAGGACCGATATCTGACCGACCCGGCGCCGCCGGGAAAGCCCCGGCCGGTGGAGTGGCAGGACGTGACAGTAAACACTGAGTTAAGGCTTGCCTGCACCCTGTCGGTAACCTGCAAGACCATCCTCAACAACATGGACCGCTTTAATAAGGATAAGCTGGAGGTGCTGCCGGCGGACGGCGTGATCTACCCGTCCCGGACCGTGGCCTTTTACGAGGGCGAGTCGGTGTTCAACGTGCTGCAGCGGGAGATGAAAAAGCATAAAATTCACATGGAATTTGAAATGACGCCCCTCTATAACTCCAACTACATCGAGGGTATCAACAACATCTACGAATTCGACTGCGGCGAGTTGTCGGGCTGGATGTACAAGGTCAACGGCTGGTTCCCCAATTACGGCTGCAGCCGTTATCAGCTTAAAGACGGCGACGTAATTGAGTTGGTGTACACCTGTGACTTGGGACGGGATCTGGGCGAAGAATGGCTGGGGCAAAGCGGCGGATGAAGGACGCGTTTTCAACCCTGCACCCTGTCGTGACCTTCACCTATTTTACCGCGGTGCTGCTGTTTTCCATGTGCTTCCTGCACCCGGTATGCCTGGCCGTTTCGCTGCTGTGTTCCTTTTGCTATTCCGTCCTGCTCCGGGGGCAAAAGGCAATCAGGTTCAACCTTTTGTACCTGCTGCCCCTCTTGCTGTTCATGGCGGTCATCAATCCCGCTTTTAACCACGCGGGCGTGACAATATTGTTCTACCTGAAAAACGGCAACCCGGTCACTCTTGAATCCATCCTTTACGGCATAGCTGCGGCCGGCATGTTCGGCGCGGTCATTTTGTGGTTTTCCTGCTATAACGCCGTCATGACCTCGGATAAATTCATCTATTTGTTCGGCAGGCTCATCCCCGCGCTGTCGCTGGTTTTGTCCATGGCGCTGCGCTTTGTTCCCAGGTATAAGGCGCAGATTCAAGTCATTTCCATTGCGCAGCAAGGCATAGGCAGGGATGTATCCAACGGGAATATTCTGGAGCGGGCCAGAAACGGCCTGCAAATTCTCTCCATGATGACGACCTGGGCGCTGGAAAACGCCATAGAAACGGCTGACTCCATGAAATCGAGGGGTTACGGGTTGCCGGGGCGCACCAGCTTTTCTATTTTCCGGTTCGACCGGCGGGACAAAACCGTCTTCGGGGCAATGCTGCTGCTTATGGCGACAATACTCGCGGGCGCGGCGGCAGGATACAACACCATGCGTTTTTTCCCGTCCCTCAGGCTGCCGCCGCCAAACGCCTTTAGCATTGGCGTGTATTGCGCCTATCTCGCCCTGGGGCTGCTGCCGGTTATTATCGATACGGCGGAGGAACTCAAATGGAAGCGTATCAAATCAGAGCTTTAAGCTTTACCTATCCGCTGCGGGAAAAGCCGGCGCTTAAAAATATTAACCTTATCGTCAAGCAGGGCGAATTCGTCACTATCTGCGGCAAGTCGGGCAGCGGCAAGAGTACGCTTTTGCGGCATCTCAAAACCGTGCTGACACCCCACGGAACAAGGGCGGGCGAAATATGCTTTTATGGCCGGCCCCTGGCCGAGAGCGGCCGGCGCGCCCAGGCCGCGCGTATAGGCTTTGTCCTGCAAAGCCCGGACAATCAGATCGTCACCGACAAAGTATGGCATGAACTGGCCTTCGGGCTGGAGTCCTTAGGCTTTGACAATAAAACCATCCGTTTGCGTGTAGCCGAAATGGCCAGCTTCTTCGGCATCCAGACCTGGTTCGGGAAGGATGTTGCGGAACTTTCCGGCGGGCAGAAGCAGCTCTTAAACCTGGCCTCCATCATGGCCATGCAGCCCTCCGTCCTGGTGCTTGACGAACCCACCAGCCAGCTCGACCCCATCGCGGCGGAGGATTTTCTGGGAACAGTCAAAAAAATCAACCGTGAGCTGGGTACGGCCATCATCATGACCGAGCACCGGCTGGAGGGGGTCCTGCCCATGTCCGACCGGGTGGTGGTCATGGACGAAGGTGAAATTATAGTCCATGATACGCCCCGGCGGGCCGGGGAGCGGTTAAAGGAAATGAAACATGATATATTTCTTGCCATGCCCTCGCCTATGCAGATCTATGCAGGGGTGGACAGCACCCTGCCCTGTCCTGTCACCGTGCAGGAGGGGCGCGAATGGCTGGACGCCTTGCATATCGACAAAAAGGCGCTTCGCGAAGCGCCCGGCGCGCAGTACCGCCGGGAGCCTGCTTTGCGGACAAAGGCCGGAGCGCTGCCTGTTATCCAGTTGCAGGAGGTATGGTTCAAATACGCCAGGGACCTGCCCGACGCGGTGAAGGATTTGTCGCTGGAGGTGGAAGGGGGGCAATTCTATTGCATTGTCGGCGGCAACGGGACCGGAAAGACCACCGCTCTTTCCATTGTCGGCGGCATCCTGAAGCCCTACCGGGGGCGGGTGCGCATCAATGGCCGGGACCTTCGCAAAATGAGCGGGCAGGAGCGGACGGCCAACAAACCCGCCCTGCTGCCCCAAAATCCGCAGCTTCTCTTTGTTAAAAAAACGGTGGAGCTTGATTTATACGAAATGCTGTCGGGCAAGCAGCTTTCCAAAAGGGAAAAAGAGCAAAAGGTGCGGGATGTTTGCGCGCTGGCCGAGCTGGAGGGTCTCTTGCAAATGCACCCCTATGATTTGAGCGGCGGGGAGCAGCAGCGCGCGGCGCTGGCCAAGGTGCTCCTGCTGGAGCCGCAAATCCTTCTGCTCGACGAGCCGACCAAGGGCCTGGACGGCCATTTCAAGATCAAGCTCGCGGGTATGCTTAAAAAGTTGACCGCCCTGGGCAAAACGATATTAATGGTATCCCATGATATCGAGTTTTGCGCGCGCTATGCCGACGTTTGCGCCCTGTTTTTCGACGGAGGGATCATCACGCAAAACACGCCCCGCGCCTTTTTCTCGGGAAACAGCTTTTATACCACGGCAGCCAACCGTATGGCGCGCCATATCTTCCCCGCTGCCGTGACCATAGAGGACGTGATTGAAGCATGCAGGAAAAATCTCTGACCGTCAGATCCCGGAGCCGGCGTACTTTTGTGGCTGGTATGCTGATGGCGCTGGTCATTCCCGCGACCATCCTGTTCGGCGTGTTTTTTCTCGGCGACCGGAAATATTACTTTATCAGCCTTTTAATCGTACTTTACAGCATGCTGCCCTTCGTGCTGGTATTTGAAAACCGCCGGCCCCAGGCCCGCGAGCTGCTTGTTGTCGCGGTGCTGGCGGCGATAGCCGTTGCGGGACGCGCGGCCTTTTTCATGCTGCCGCAATTCAAGCCGGTGGCGGCCATCGTCATCATCGCGGGTGTGTGCTGTGGCGCGGAGGCGGGTTTTCTGGTCGGCGCGGTGGCTGCCTTTGTGTCCAACTTTTTCTTCGGGCAGGGGCCGTGGACGCCCTGGCAGATGTTCTGCTTCGGCCTTATCGGTTTTCTCGCAGGCATTCTCTTTAAAAAAGGCTTTCTGAAAAAGGAGCGTCTGCCTCTTTGCCTGTACGGCGGCCTTTCCACTTTTTTCATCTACGGCGGAATAATCGACCTTGGCTCCCTCTTGATGTTTACGCCGCGGTTCTCATGGCCCGCGCTTATAGCGATATATATCTCCGGCTTCTGGTTCAATGCAGTGCATGCTGTGGCGACGGTGTTTTTTCTGTTCGTTTTAGCCCGCCCCATGATTGAAAAGCTTGACCGGATTAAGATAAAGTATGGATTGCTCGAACCTTAGAAAAATAGCATATTGGCTGAGCGACGGGAAAACTGTTGTTAGGTTAAAGAGGCGTTATATTAAAATATATTGTCGATCCATATATTGACACATTGCCTGGTTAATTATAAAATCAATCGTAATGGGACTGCTGAAGCTTTCCGTTAAGAATTGCTGATTCCTTTTTAGCTTTTATGCCGCAGGAGCCTTATTACATACTGCATTTCGATTAGGTCTTGTGCGAGTGAATTTGCGCGTATCATGAAAAACACCAGCTGTAGGCGCCATTTCAATCGCACAACGGCGCATTAGCGCCGCACTTAGGTATCTAAAGAAACTTTTATGCGAATGAATTCGCACCTACATTTTTAGGGTTTATAAGCAGGTAAAGCCATATCTTTATAACCGGATTTAACCACGAAGGTACGGCCTGAAGAATTCAGGCGGGTACTTCGTGGTTTTTTGATTTTAAATATACATTAAAAAAGAGGAGTGATCAGATGTTAAAAAAACGGAAGCGCGCATTGAAGCTGCTGGGCTGCTTGCTGGTCCTTGCCGTCTTTGTCCTTGCGGCGAACAGCTGTGGAGAAAAAGGATCAAAAGAACCGTTAGGTGAGGTAAGCACTTATACCATAGCCGACCCGACCGGGGATTGGGGTTTTCCATCGCCTTACGCTCATTATGCCCGCGGTCCGGGTTATGTGCGGATGAGTTTTATCTTCGACACCCTGGTCTGGAAAGATGCCGGCGGCTACATACCGGCACTGGCGGAGAGTTGGGAGTACCTAAAAGACGAGGATGCCTACCTGTTCCGGTTGCGTAAGGACGTTGCCTGGCACGACGGTCAGAAGTTCACAGCCGGGGACGTTGCCTTCACCATCAACTACACCAAAAAGCATCCTTATCAGTGGGTTGACACTGGCGTTGTCAAGGATGTGGAAGCATTAGACGAATACACCGTCAAAATGTACATGGAAAAGCCTTACGCCCCGTTTTTGGAGCTGGTCGGGGGTACTCTGCCGGTGCTTCCCGAGCATATCTGGAAAGACGTCCAGGAGCCCCGGCAGTTTCAACAAAAAGAAGCTTTGACCGGGACCGGGCCTTATAAGCTTGTAGATTACAGCAAGGAGCAGGGTACATACCTCTACGAGGCCAACGAGCAGTATTACCAGGGCGCCCCCGTGATCAAGCAGTTGAAGTTCGTCAAGGTAGGCGGGGAAGTGTCGGCCGCGGCGTTGCGGCAAAAGCAGGCCGGTGTGGCCCAGATACCGCCGGAGATGGCTCAGGAACTGGAGAAGGAAGGATTCAAATGCCTGGAATCCTCGCATGACTGGGTGGCCAAAATGGTGATCAACCACCAGAAGGCGCCTCTGGACAGTCAAGAGTTTCGTCAGGCTCTGGCTTACGCTATCGACCGTCAGGCGCTGGTCAATACCTGCCTGCGGGGGTACGGCCTGGCAGGCAGTCCCGGGCTTTTGCCGCCGGACAACGCCTGGTACAACCCGCGACTTGACGGACAGTACTCCTACGACCCCGGCAAGTCGGCAGAGCTTTTGGCCGGGCTGGGTTACGTTAAAAAAGGCAGCTATTTTGAGAAGGACGGCCAGACGCTGGAGCTGGAACTGTTGGTCAGCGGCAGCGGTTCCACCACGCAGGGGGCGCCCGGCGAACGTGAGGGCGAGTTTATTAAGGGACAACTGGAGCAAGCCGGCATCAAGATCAACCTACGCAGTCTGGAGGCCAAGACCCTGGACAACCGCGTCCTGGAAAATAAATTTGACCTGGCCTTAAGCGGCCATGGCGGGCTGGGCGGGGATCCCGAAAATTTAAACAAAGCCATCATCGCCAAGGGGTTTAACAGCGCCAGGTACGAGCAAAGCGAAGAGCTTAACAGCCTTTTAAAACAGCAGCTTGCCGAAATGGATCAAGAAAAGCGCCGGGAACTGGTCGGCCGGGTCCAGGAGCTATATGCCCGGGAAATGCCTGCTTTACCGCTGTATTATCCAAACTGGTACTACGTTCACAACGGACAGGTAAACCTTTTCTATACCATGCAGGGTATAGGAAGCGGCGTGCCGCTGCCGTTTAATAAAATGGCATTTATCCGGTAGGAAGGCGGCTATCAGAGGCTGTCTTCTGCGGAATGAGTATCAATCGAAGTAAAGGGGAAAAGTCAGTGAAAAAGACCGGTCTGGTTGCCAATTATGTGATAGCCCTGCTCGTGATCCTGGCCATCAACTTCATATTGCCGCGTTTGATGCCGGGCGACCCGCTGCAGGCCATATACGGGAACGAGGCTATCCTGGCCATGACCCCCCAGTTGCAGGAAGAATTAATCAGGCGGTTTGCCCTGGACCGCTCTCTCTTCGAACAGATGGTTTCATACCTGGGCTCGCTTTGCCGGGGCGACCTGGGATACTCCTATTTTTATAATGCTCCGGTGGCCGGGGTTATTCTCGGGTTTTTACCCTGGACCATGTTGCTGACCGGCCTGGCCCTGGTTTTATCAACTCTGCTCGGTCTGTTTCTGGGCATTGAGTCCGGTTACAGGCGGGGCCGGCTGCTGGACAAGGTTTTGCTGGGCGGCAATATGCTTTTGAGCGGGCTGCCGGACTTTTTTGTCGGGATCCTGCTCTTGCTTTTCTTTGGTGTGTTTTTAAGCCTGGCGCCTCTGGCCGGAGCGGTGGAGCCGTATGCCGGGCACAGCGGCCTGGCCCTGGCGCTGGATGTCCTGCGGCACCTTGCTTTGCCGCTGGCCGCCCTGGTTATAGCGCGCATGACCGGCGCCTACCTGCTGACCCGCAATACGATGGTCGCAACGCTGGGCTCTGCTTATATCTTAACCGCCAGGGCCAAGGGCTGTACGGATAGTTCCATCAGGTACCGTCACGCCGGGAGAAATTCCCTGTTGCCGGTTATCACCGCGGCAGGAATGCAGTTTGCCAACCTGGTAACAGGCACGTTGTTTATAGAAATCGTGTTTTCCTACCCGGGCATGGGATCGCTTTTGTACAAGTCCCTGCTGGCGCGGGACTACCCTCTTTTAGAGGGCATCCTTCTGCTGGTTGCGCTGATTGTTTTACTGGTTAATTTGTTGGTTGACCTGCTGTATCCAAAACTCGACCCGAGGGTTAATTATGCACATTAACTACTGGCAGGAAATCAAACAAGACAGTCTGGGCCGCGGCGGTGTCGCTTTGATTGTTCTGGTCGTGGCCATGGGCGTTTTGGCCCCGCTTCTGACCTCCTATCAGCCGTCCTGTTATGCGGGGCCTGTCTTCAGCCCGCCCTCGCTGCGGCACTGGTTAGGGACCAACGACGTGGGGCAGGATATCTGGACACACCTGCTTTACGGGGCTCGCACGTCGCTTGCCGTCGGCTGCGGTGTGGGCCTGCTTTCAATTATACTGAGCATTGTTGCCGGTGGCACGGCCGCCCTTTGCGGCGGCCTATATGACCGGATCCTGATGCGGCTGGTGGACGCTCTCATTATTATCCCGCCGGTCATTGTGGTTATTCTGGCGGCGGCTTACTTGAGGCCAAACACGATGCTGCTGGTGATCCTGCTCTCGGCCCTGCTCTGGCCGGGCGGGGCGAGAGTGGTACGGGCGCAAACCCTTTCACTTAAAGAAAAGATGTCCGTTTCGGCGGCCCGCACTTTTGGAGCCTCCTGGAGCCACCTGTTGCTTCGCCACATCGTGCCCGATTTGGGGCCTGTGCTGGTGGCTGTAATCATCCAGGACATCCGCCGGGCCGTGTTTATGGAAGCGGGGCTTTCATTTCTGGGCGTCAGCGATCCGTCTATGGTCAGCTGGGGCAAGATGATGCAGCAGGCCCTTAAATTTATCTACCTGGACGTCTGGAAATGGTGGCTGCTCCCTGCCGGACTATCACTGGCTGTAACCGTAACAGGTTTTACTTTTACAGGTTTTGCCCTTGAAAAATCTCTAAATCCTCGCTTGCGAAGAGAGGTTAAGCATGCTGGAAGTTAAAGATCTGAAGGTTTCTTATGACGGATTGCCCGTTATCAATGACGTGAGTTTTGAACTGCGCAGGGGAGACGTACTGGCTGTAGTTGGTGAGTCAGGCGCCGGCAAGACAACCCTGGGTTTAAGCATCATCGGCCTGGTGGCGGGCAGCTGTACGGGCCGGATTATTGTCAACGGCAGGAATATTCTGGTCTGCCCGGAAGAGGAGCGCCGCCGTATGCGGGGCAAAGAGGTGGCCATGGTATTTCAAAATGTTGAAGACGCCCTGAACCCGCTGTACACCGTTGCCGACCAGATTGTCGAGTCCTTGGAGAACCATGGTGTGAGGGACCGGGCCGCGGCCTTCAGCAGGACTTTTGAGTTGCTTGGCAAGGTGGGGCTCGGGCAACGACACGCCTGCGCTTTCCCCCATCTCCTTAGCGGCGGGGAAAAACAAAGGGCGCTGATAGCCCTGGCTCTGGCCAACGATCCGGACGTCCTGATTTTTGACGAGCCCACGGCAGCCCTGGATGCTTTGACGAAGGCGCATATCATCTCTTTGCTTAAAAGGTTGTCCATTGACAAGATTTCTCTGGTGATAACCCACGACATTGCCACGGCGGCCAGCCTTACCAACAAGATGGCTATTTTGTACGGAGGCAGGATTGTCGAGGCCGGCGTTACCGGCGAATTGCTGGCTTATCCGCGTCACCCGTATACGCGAGGGCTGCTACGTTCATATCCGGGAATGGATACAACCAAGGACCTGCAAGGGATCCCGGGGAGATTGTCGCATGGGGGCGCCGGCTGTGTCTTTCACCCGCGCTGCACCCAGAAGGCTGCTGTATGCGGCAGCGAAGTACCGCCGCTGGTAAATGCCGGCGGCCGCCAGATAGCCTGCCACCGGGGCGGTATCGTACCCTTGCTGGAGATTAAAAAATTGAGCAAGTCGTTCGGCTCCCACATGGCTCTGCAGGGCATCGAGCTGACTCTTTGCGAGGGAGAGACACTGGCCCTGGTGGGGGAGAGCGGTTCGGGCAAAACCACCCTGGCCAAAACCGTTATGGGTCTGATAAAAGCCGACGAGGGGCAGATCCTGCTGGATTGCGGGGGTGAAAAAGCCAAAAATGTCAGGAGCCACGAGAGGGTGCAGATGGTTTTTCAAAACCCCGGAGAGTCCATCAATCACCGCATGAATGTCCTGCAAGCTGTTAAGGAGCCCCTGGATATAAACAGAAGGGGTACAGAAGAAGAGAAACTGGCACAGGTCAAAGGTGTGTTGAATGATGTGGAACTGCCGTCGGACGATCTGTTTTTGCGTAAATATCCACACCAATTAAGCGGCGGCGAGGTCCAGCGGGTGGCGATCGCCAGGGCGCTGGTTTTAAACCCGAAAGTGCTGATCGCCGATGAGCCCACTTCGGCGCTGGATCCCAGCGTACAGGCCAAAATACTCAAGCTTTTGTTGAACCTGCAGGAAAGAAAGGGGGTGGCCATCTTGTTGATAACCCACGACCTGGCTCTGGCCAGGAAAGTGAGCGACAGGCTGGCGGTAATACAGCAAGGCAGGATCGTCGAGGAAGGCCCATGCGCTCAAGTTTTAAGAAATCCGTGTAGCGAATATACCAGAAACCTGCTGGCAGCCATGCCTGGTCAGGCTGCTTTGGAACAGCTTAAGAAAAGTCCGTCCGGCGCCGGATTGGAGGCTTTGCCCTGTGTTTGATGTGTATGATAGTTTTGAGACAACCAATTATAATCGATAAAGGAATGATGAATGATGATGAGTGTAGAAAAAAATGATTGGGAAAAATCAATCGAGTTTCACGGCCACTCCTGTCCCGGCCTGGCCATCGGCTACCGGGTGGCTCAAGCCGCCTTGGCGGAACTGGCCGCAGTCCGCGCAATTGATGAGGAACTGGTGGCTATTGTGGAAAACGACGCCTGCGGTGTAGACGCCGTCCAGGCGCTGACCGGCTGCAGCCTGGGCAAGGGCAACCTGATTTACCGTGACCACGGCAAGCAGGTATACACCTTTGTCTGTCGCGACAGCGGCCGGGCGGCGCGTATTGCCGTCAAGGCTTCGGCCTGGCGGAATCATCCCGGACACAAGGAACTGAGAATCAAATACTTCAGCGGCGCCGCCTCTCCGGAAGAGCGGGAGGTTTTCCAGCAAATCCAGCGGGAGCGCACCGAGAGGATTCTCGAAATGCCTGCGGAAGAGCTTTACGAGGTCCGGCAAGTAGAAGTGGAGCTTCCCCCCCTGGCGCGTGTATTTGATACCCTCATCTGTGCGGAATGCGGCGAGCCGGTCATGGAACCCCGCGCCAGGTTGCAAGAAGGCAAGGTAGTCTGCCTGCCCTGCGCCGGCCAGTACAGCCGTGGCTGGTAGCGGGGGATATTTCAAAAATAGCAAAGTGACGGAATGATTAAATGATTAGCTTCTAGTCAGTATAGTGTTTAACGCCAGAATATCGGTTTCGGTTGCTACTCGATCCAAAAATGGACTTCCATAGGGCTAGAAGCTTTCAATTATAAAAAATCATCACTACTACCATACAGTATGCCATCGTTGGATTGGCAAAACCCAGCGGTGGTTTTTATTTTTTCGTACGGCATTGGTTCTGAGAAACTATGCCAGGGTCTTGGAAGGAGCATATGGCAATTATGTCATCAAAAATGGCAATACCATAAATAAAACTTGATGCAGGAGGTGGAATTACACAAATTATTAATCACTATCCAATACCAAATTATTATCCTGGAGTGTTCAGATTGATGAAAAGAGTCTATCTATTACAGAAACGTAGCCGAAAGCCCACGGTTTTAATCGTGGTATGAAGGCGGCTCCCGATTTGCCCCCCCTCGTTCTGTTGCAGTAGTATTAATTAAGTGATACAATATAATTATGGGACAAGAGTATAGAAGAACACAAACCACAGTATCTCTAATCAACTATCATTTTGTTTTCTGTCCACGGTATAG